>JAFTMP010000116.1 GCA_017452335.1 Clostridia bacterium | reverse complement strand
TGCCATTGCCAACGAGTGCGGCATTGACTTTGATCTCGACATGGTCAATGAGATCAGCGAAAAGACCCCCAACCTCTGCCATCTTGCCCCCGCAGGACCCACCTATATGGAGGATCTCAACGAAGCAGGCGGTGTGTACGCAGTGCTTCGCCAGCTTGAGGAAGCGGGACTTATTGATACCTCGGTCATGACCTGCACAGGCAAGAGCATGCACGAGAACATCGAAAGAGCACTGAACTTGGATGAGACGGTCATCAGACCCCTCTCCAACCCCTACAGCAGAACAGGCGGTATTGCGGTGCTGAGAGGCAACCTTGCACCCAACGGATGCGTGGTGAAGCGCAGTGCAGTGGCGCAAGAAATGCTTTGCCATGAAGGACCTGCTAAGGTATATAACAGCGAAGAAGAGGCAATTGCCGCAATTTACGGCGGTAAGATCGAAGCAGGAGATGTGGTGGTCATCCGCTACGAGGGTCCTGCAGGCGGTCCCGGTATGAGAGAAATGCTCTCGCCCACCTCTGCCATTGCAGGTATGGGTCTTGATAAGTCGGTTGCGCTGATCACAGACGGACGCTTCTCGGGTGCCACAAGAGGCGCATCCATTGGCCACGTTTCTCCCGAGGCGGCGGCAGGAGGCATTATTGCTTACGTGAAAGACGGCGACAGGATTGCCATTGACATTCCTTCCTACTCCATTAAGCTGCTGGTGTCCGACGAGGAGCTGGCAAAGAGAAGGGAAGAAATGCCCATTCTCAAAAAAGAAAATATTTACGGTGCGCTCAGACGCTATTCCGAGCAGGTCTCCTCCGCAGACAAGGGCGCCGTGATCAACAAAGTTGTAAAGAGAGGATAAGACCATGGGAATGACCATGACGCAAAAGATCTTAGCTGCCCACGCAGGCCTTGAAAAGGTGGAAGCGGGACAACTGATTTTGGTGGATCTTGACAGAGTGCTTGGAAATGACATCACCTCGCCTGTTGCTATTCGTGAATTTCACAACATGGGCAAGCAGGGCGTATACGATAAAGAAAAGGTGACAATGGTCATGGACCATTTCGCCCCCAACAAGGATATCAAGGCGGCGGCACAGTGCAAAATGTGCAGAGAATTCTGTGCCGAAAAGGAAGTGACCCATTTTTATGATGTGGGTCAAATGGGTATTGAGCACGCACTGCTTCCCGAAAAGGGATTGGTGATCCCCGGTGATGCGGTGATCGGTGCAGACTCTCATACCTGTACTTACGGCGCACTGGGCGCCTTCTCCACCGGTGTCGGTTCTACCGACATGGCGTGCGGTATGGCAACGGGTAAAGCTTGGTTTAAGGTGCCCTCTGCCATTCGCTTCTACTTAACAGGCACACTGCCCGAATACGTTTCGGGCAAGGACGTGATCTTACACATCATCGGCATGATCGGTGTGGACGGCGCGCTTTACAAGTCTATGGAATTTGCGGGTCCCGGCGTGGCATCCCTTTCCATTTATGACAGACTTACCATTGCCAACATGGCAATTGAGGCAGGTGCGAAAAACGGCATTTTCCCCGTGGACGAGGAAACGCTGAATTACGTGAAGGGACGCAGTGACAGAACCCCTGCCATCTATGAGGCAGACGAGGATGCGGTATACGAAAAGACCATTGAAATTGATCTTTCTACCGTGAAGTCCACTGTTGCATTCCCTCATCTGCCCGAAAACACCAAGACCATTGACGAGGTGGGCGAGGTGAAGATCGACCAGGTGGTTATCGGCTCCTGCACCAACGGTCATTATAAGGATCTTTATGAAGCGGCAATGATCCTGAAGGGCAAGAAGGTGGCAAAGAACGTGCGCGCCATCATCATTCCCGCAACCCAGGATATTTATTTGAAAGCCATTGAAAGTGGCATCGTGAAGATCTTCATTGAGGCGGGATGCGTGGTTTCCACCCCCACCTGCGGGCCCTGCCTTGGCGGACACATGGGCATTCTTGCCGCAGGCGAGAGAGCTGTTGCCACCACCAACCGTAACTTTGTAGGACGTATGGGTCACCCCACGTCCGAGGTATATTTGGCAAGCCCCGCAGTGGCGGCGGCAAGCGCGATCATGGGCAAAATTGCAGGCCCCGGGGAGGTGCTTTAAGATGGAATACACCGGAAAAGTAATTAAATACGGCGATAACGTGGATACCGACGTCATCATTCCCGCAAGATATTTGAACACCATTGATAAAAAAGAGCTGGCTTCTCACTGTATGGAGGACCTTGATAAGACCTTCGTTGAGAGAGTGCAGGACGGCGATATCATGGTTGGCGGATGGAATTTCGGTTGCGGCTCCTCCAGAGAGCACGCCCCCATCGCCATTAAGGAAAGCGGCGTACCGCTGGTCATCGCCAAGAGCTTTGCCCGTATTTTCTACAGAAACGCCATCAATATCGGTCTTGCCATCGTGGAATCCGAGGAGGCGGCTGAGGCGATCGAGGAAGGTCATACCGTAAGAGCCGATCTTTCGGGCGGTAAGCTTTATGATCTGACCACGGGAGCAGAATACGGCATTGAGCCTTTCCCCGCATTTATTTCTAAGATCATTGAAAACGGCGGATTGGTTGAATCGGTAAAGAAGGGCATTATTGCTTAAATATATGCCGGCCTAAGAGGGGATCGCACCCCTCTTCACGGCTTTATACCCCTTTTTAAAAAAGCGGCAGAAATGCCGCATATAGCGGGGATTATATACGAAATTTAGTGCGAAAGGACAAAATACGTCATGAATTATAATATTGCACTCTTAAAGGGCGACGGTATCGGCCCCGAGATCGTAGAAAGCGCGGTAAGCGTGCTTGAAGTGGTCGGCAAAAAATACGGACATACCTTCCAGTTTACCCCTTATCTTATCGGCGGTGCGGCAATTGATGCAACGGGCGAGCCTTTGCCCGAGGATACGGTCAGAGGATGCCTTGCCAGCGACAGCGTACTGCTCGGTGCAGTGGGCGGTCCCAAATGGGATACCCTTCCCGGACACCTGCGCCCCGAAAAGGCACTGCTGGGCATTCGCGCGGCAATGGAGTTATATACCAACCTGCGCCCCGCAAAGCTTTATGCGGTGCTGAAGGATGCTTGCCCTCTAAGAGGGGATCTGGTGGAAAAGGGCTTTGATCTGCTGATCGTGAGAGAACTGACAGGCGGTATCTATTTTGGTGAAAGAGGCTACCGTCAAGGCAAATACGGCGAAGAAGCCTACGATACCGAAGCATACAGCGTTTATGAAATCGAGCGCATTGCCGTAGCCGCTTTTGAAGCCGCTATGAAGAGAAACAAGAAGGTGACCAGCATCGACAAGGCAAATGTGCTGGAAAGCTCCCGTCTTTGGAGAAAGGTGGTCCACCAGGTGGCAGAGCGCTATCCCGAGGTGACCCTTAGTGATATGCTGGTGGACAATGCCGCTATGCAGCTTGTGCGCAATCCCGGTCAGTTTGACGTGATCGTTACCAGCAATATGTTTGGCGATATCCTCTCCGATGAAGCATCTCAGATCACAGGCTCTATCGGTATGCTTCCCTCCGCATCCCTTGGTGCAACCAATAGAGGTCTTTATGAGCCCATTCACGGTTCAGCCCCCGATATTGCGGGAAAGAATTTGGCAAATCCCATTGCAACGATTCTTTCTGCGGCAATGATGCTCCGCTATGCCTTCTCTTTGCAGAAGGAAGCAGATGCTATTGAAGCGGCAGTGGACAAGGTGCTGACAGAGGGTGCGCGTACCGCAGATATCGCCGCAGAAGAGGCAGTGATCGGTACGGCAGAAATGACAGCCCTGATTATTAAGGCTCTTGCCGAATAAGAAAGAAGGATCGTTATGCTTACTCTTGATAAAGTCTATCATGCAAAATACGTATTAAAGGAAGCGATCAGAGACACCGATATGCTCTACGCGCCCAAGATCAGAAGTGACTGTGAGGTGTATCTGAAGGCAGAAAACCTGCAGATCACCGGTTCCTTTAAGCTTAGAGGTGCCTACTATAAAATGTCTCAGCTTACCGAAGAGGAGCGCGCGCACGGCGTGATCGCTTGCTCGGCAGGAAACCATGCACAGGGCGTGGCGCTGGCGGCGCAGAAGAGCGGTATCAAGGCAACCATTTGTCTGCCCGATAACGCACCCATCTCCAAGATCGAGATGACCAAGAGCTACGGTGCAAAGGTAGAGTTGGTGGAGGGTGTTTACGATGACGCCTATAAGAAGGCTGTGGAAATGGCAAGTGAGCACGGCTATACCTTCATTCATCCCTTTGATGACGAGTGCGTCATTGCAGGCCAGGGAACCATTGGTCTTGAAATTATCGAGCAGCTTCCCGGTGTGCAGGCGGTGGTGGTGCCCATTGGCGGCGGCGGACTCATTTCCGGCGTGGCGTATGCCATCAAGTCACTCAATCCCTCCATCAAGGTGTACGGCGTACAGGCGGCAGGTGCACCTTCCATGAAAAATTCGGTCATGGACGGACACATCACCAGTCTTTCTTCCGTTTCCACCATTGCAGACGGTATTGCGGTAAAGACACCCGGTACACTGACCTATGACATCTGCTCCAAGTATGTGGACGGTATCGTTACCGTTAGCGATGATGAGATCTCCGCGGCGATCCTTGCGCTGATGGAACAGCACAAGCTGGTAACAGAGGGCGCGGGTGCGGTTGCCGTAGCGGCAGTAATGTTTGGGAAACTGCCCGTTAAGGGATTAAAGACCGTTTGTCTGCTCTCGGGCGGTAACATTGACGTGACCATTCTTTCCCGCGTGATCACCAGAGGTCTTATCATGTCGGGCAGAATGTGCCAGATGACTATTGAGCTTACCGATAAGCCCGGTCAGCTTAAGACCGTTGCCACCTTGATTGCAGATCTGGGCGGTAATGTGATCGGCGTGCACCACGAGCACACCAACGAAGGCTCTGCCGTGACGGGATGCTACCTGTCCCTCACCATGGAAACAAGAAATGCAGAGCATATTGAACAAATTAAAAAAGCACTGTCCGAAAGAGGTTTCAGAATCACCCATCATTGAGCGGTCTTGACCGATCTACAGACAGAAATTTTCTGAAAGGATAAAAAGATATGAGCACGAAAGTTTCAACCGAAAAGGCACCTGCTGCCATCGGACCGTATTCTCAGGCAGTGATCTCGGGGGGCATGGTCTACACCTCCGGACAGATCGCCATCAATCCCGCAAGCGGTGCAGTGGAAGCAACCGATATTACAGGACAGACCGAACAGGTCATGAAGAATTTGGGCGAGGTTCTTGCCGCGGCAGGAAGCAGCTTTGAAAAAGCGGTAAAAACCACTTGTTTCCTTGCCGATATGGCGGATTTTGCTACCTTTAACGAAATCTATGCAAAGTATTTCGTAACCAAGCCCGCAAGAAGCTGCGTGGCGGCAAAAACTCTTCCCAAGAATGTGCTTGTGGAAGTGGAAGTTATTGCCGAGGTGTGAGAAAGGCGGTAGGACATGGAAATCAAGATTATAAAAACAGAAACGCCCTCCACGCCCATTGCAGACGAGAGCACACTGGGCTTTGGCGTCAACTTCACCGACCACATGTTCTTAATGGACTATACCGAAGAGAAGGGCTGGCATGATGCCCGCATCGTTCCTTACGGACCGATCCCCATGATGCCCTCCTGCTCGGTGCTCCATTACGGATGCGAGATCTTTGAGGGACTCAAGGCATACAGAACGGCAGACGGAAGCATTCAGACCTTCCGCATCAGAGACAACATCCGCAGAATGAACGATTCCGCAGAGCGTCTCTGCCTGCCTCAACTGGACGTTGAGGATGCCGTTGAAGCGATCAATACGCTGGTCAAGCTGGATGAGCGCTTCGTTCCCCACAGCGAGGGAACCTCCCTCTATATTCGTCCTTTTACCCTGGGCATGGATAGAAACCTGGGGGTTCACGGCTGCAAGACCGCGCTGTTTTGCGTGATCCTCTCCCCCTCGGGCTCTTACTATAAAGAGGGCATCAATCCCGTGCGCATCATGATCGAGACCGAGGACGTGCGCACTGTGCGCGGCGGTACAGGCTACGCCAAGTGCGGCGGTAACTACGCGGCAAGCCTGCGTGCAGGCGAGAGAGCGGCAGGGAAGGGCTATACCCAGGTTCTGTGGCTGGACGGCGTGGAGAGAAAGTACATTGAAGAAGTGGGCAGTATGAACGTGATGTTCAAGATCGCAGGCAAGATCGTCACCCCTGCACTGACGGGAAGCGTTCTGCCCGGCATCACCAGACGCTCCTGCGTGCAGATGCTTAAGGATAAGGGATACGAGGTAGAAGAAAGACTGCTTTCCGTTCAAGAGCTTGAGGAAGCGGCAAAGAACGGAACCCTTGAAGAAGCATGGGGCACCGGTACTGCCGCAGTGGTTTCTCCCATCGGTGAGCTTTGCGTAAACGGCGAGATCTTCACCGTCAGCAACGGTGAGATCGGAGCGGTAACTGCCATGCTTTATGAGGAGCTGACAGGCATTCAGTACGGAAAAATCGCCGATCCCTACGGTTGGACGGCGAAAATTTGAGTAGTTCGAGGTCATAAACAGGTTTTTTGACAAAGTTCGTTACATTTTGTACAAAACTCTTGACAATTCAACGAAAAGATTGTATACTTATATCACAAAGACACAAATTCTTTTTTTGAAGGGGATCGGGTATGCCAAACGCACAGATCGACAAAGAGGAACTTATTGAGAAAATGGCTGAAAATCTGCCAATGCTTCGGACTAAACTTGGTCTAACGCAGGAGGAGATGGCGTCTATGATCGGCGTGAGCCGTCATACGGTGATTTCTATGGAAAATCAAAAGCGGCCCATGACATGGAATACCTTTTTGTCGCTGATTTTGATTTTTTCCTACGACCATGATACCAAGCTGTTAATGCGCGCTCTTGGAATTTTCACAGTGGAGCTGGAGGACTTTTTGGTTCCGAAAAAGAAAAAGTACAGATAATGATTGATACAGAGCAGAAGCGGACGTTTTCTGCTCTGTATTATTATAAAAAAGTATAAAAGAGTCGTTCGGTGTGATACAGAACGACTCTTTGTTGCTTCAATTGGAAGGCATGTTTTTGAGCATGTTTCCGATATAAATGCCGTAGCCTCTGGTTGGGTCGTCCACCAATACATGGGTGACTGCACCCACGATCTTTCCGTTTTGCAGGATCGGGGACCCGCTGATCCCTTGAACGATTCCACCCGTTTGCTCCAAAAGAAGGGGATCGGTCACATGGATCAAATAGTTTTTGCCATTTTCATCTAATGAGAGGATCTCCTCAATCTCCACCCGATAGGTGCAGGGCTCTTCTTCATTGATTGAGCATAGAATGTTTGCAACACCCTTTTCGATCTCGTTTGAAGAAGCTACGGGAAGCGCTTTTCCATTGAACAACGCAGGATCATCCGGCTGCCCGTAAATGCCTGTCTCACAGTTCTTCAGAATACGGCCCTTGTTCCCGGGACAAAATAATCCCCGTAATTGACCCGGTGCACCGATCTGTCCCTTGTTTACAGAGGTGATGCGCACATCACTGATCGTTCCCCGCAACAAAGGCAACACGGTGCCGCTGTGGCTGTCACAGATTCCATGCCCCAGTGCGGCGAATAGTCCGCTTTGGGGATCATAAAAGGTGAAGGTTCCGATTCCTGCTAAAGAATCGCGTAGATAAATGCCTAAAGACTCTTCTTCAGCTCTGAAAGAGGGTAGGGCTATCACAATGCTCTTGCCCTTTCGTCTAATTCCCAATTTGCAGGAATGTCCCTGCTGTTCGGTAACTTTTTTTAAAAACGCGGGACCGTCTTCCACCGCTTCTCCATTGACCGACTCTATAAGATCCCCTGCCAGGATACCTGCCTTAAAAGCGGTGCTTTCGGGCTTGACCTTGTATACCATTACTCCTTTGGTATAAAAACGTACGCCAAAGGGCTTTCCCAAGGGGACCAGCATGCGTTCCTCAGTTTTTTGTTCCTTTTTTTCAATTGCAAAGCAGGGACTGTTTGTCAAAGGAAAGATCATAAAGAGTGCAAGGGTTGCGGCAAATAATTGAAGGACGGAACGGTGTATGGTGCTACTGCGCAGTTTCAGTCTCAATTTACTTTACCTCAATTTGTTTTTT
>JAFTMP010000115.1 GCA_017452335.1 Clostridia bacterium | reverse complement strand
TCCGTTGAATTTTGAGGTGATTTATCTGGCTGTCCGTAATCCCAATTTTCGTATGCCCAAACTTCATTAGTAATCCATTCAAAACCATTACCAATACGTTGAGCGCCAATCCAATACTGTTTTTGATTGCACCCGTTAGCAAGTAGAGATTCTATGAATAGCTGTTCTTCCTCTGTCGTGATGGTTGCTAAGTGTCCGCCAAGTTGTGCGCAGTATTCCATTGCTTCTGTCCATGACAGCGCTTTGTCGAAAACAGAATATTTGTTATTGTTCCAAAAACCTTCGCTGGCGATATTTGTTGAAAAAAGGTATTCTTCGTGTTCAGCGATATCAGTAGTTTTTTCTGCAAAAATGGATGTGGGAACCAGTGGTAGCATAAGTGCTACCACCAATAAAACTGACAAAACTCTTTTTTTCATATTCCTACCTTCCTTATATGATTAAACTCTGCGACAAATGTGCATGGATCTCGCGTAAAGCACATGCACTTGTTTGCACAATAAGTTTATCACTCTTGTTAATCTTTGTCAAGGGAATTAGGACGAAAATGGAAATCAGTTGATTTTAAAATGCGTTTTAAATTACAGTATCACATGGTCACCATTCATTATAAAAATAGGATTTGGCCGGATTTCATGTAATGCAAAAAATACGAAAATCCACTTGACCGCAGGGGGTATCTGTGATAAAATAAACAGCATAGATGGTTTTTTATGCGGAGGTTTTTCGATGATTGAAGATTACAAAAAAGTCTTTAAAAACCCGCCAATGCTGCAAACGCGGCGGCTTTATTTTCGCATTATGCGGTATACCGACGCGGAAGACATGTTTGAGTATTCGTCAAAGGAAGAAGTGACGCGCTACCTGCTGTGGTCCCCCCACGAGAATATCGAATATACCCGCAGATATTTGGCGTTTATAAAAAACCAATACCGCCAAGGTGCGTTTTTTGATTGGGCTGTGGTGTTAAAGGAAAACGGCAAGATGATCGGCACGGGCGGATATACCGTTGTGGATGATAAGCACCAAATGGGCGAGATCGGCTATGTGCTCAACAGTGAGTACTGGGGCAAAGGCTTTGGCAGTGAGGTGGCAGAGGAGCTGCTGTCCTTTGGCTTTAATTATTTGGGTTTGCACCGTATACAAGCGCGTTATATGGTGGGCAATGAAGCAAGCCGTGCCGTGATGGAAAAGGTGGGCATGCGCTTTGAGGGCATTGCGCGCAATGCCATGTATGTGAAAAATGAGTTTAAGGATATCGGATGCTGTGCCATCTTAGAGGAGGAATATTTTGAAAAATACGGACACAAGGAATACAAATTGGACTTCAAGGCCGATTCTCATTGGTATGACCGGCTGTGGTAAAAGCACGGTCGGCAAGGAGCTGGCACGGCTTTCGGGCTTTGAATTTTTGGATCTTGACGAAATGCTCATTGAAGGGGAAGGTAAAACGCCCCGCGAAATTTTTGATGAATCGGGAGAAGAATACTTCCGTCAATTGGAGCACGGCTATCTCTTGAAGGCGCTTAAGCGGGAAAACACCGTCATTTCCTGTGGCGGCGGGGTGATCTTGCGGGAGGAGAACCGCAAGGCGTTAAAAAAGGAGCAGGTGATCTGGATCATCCGCTCCCCCTCGGCTGTTTTGGCGCACCAGGGCGTTTTAAAGCGCCCGCCCATCAATGGGGACCCCGAAAACTACAGAAGGCTCTATGCTAAGCGCAGAGCGCTTTACGCGGGGGTGGCAAAAACGGTGATCGCCAATACCGATTCCCAGAGCTGTGCCAAGGATCTTGCGCAGATGTTTGGATATATCAAGTAACGGGCAAAGAAGGTGTAAAGCTTGAAATATATCAATTTTGATACCCTTCAAAAGAAAAAGGCAGTGTCTGCCGAGCGCGTGTTACTGTTTGGTTTTCTCATTATCATTTTTATCGGGAGCATCCTGCTCTTCCTGCCTTTTTCCAACAATTTTCCGAGTTTTCATCCAAAGTATTATTTAGACTGCCTCTTCACTTCGGTGAGCTGTGTGTGCGTTACGGGGCTTTCCACCGTGGTGCCCTCTCAAGCATATACCGTCTTTGGGCAGGCGGTCATGCTGATCCTTATTCAGCTCGGAGGTCTCGGGTTTATGACCATGGCGGTGCTTCTTTCAAGGATCATCCGCAGAAAGATCACCCCCAAGGAACAGCTTATTGCGGCACAGGCGTATGGGCTTTCTTCCAACGAAAACGTGAAGGGACTGGTCACGCGCATCGTGCTTCGAACCCTTGCCGTGGAAGGGCTGGGGGCGCTGTTGCTTCTTTGTCGTATGTGGGCTTATACCGAAAACATCGGAAAGGCGCTGTGGTTTAGCGTGTTTCATTCGGTTTCGGCGTTTTGTAATGCAGGATTTGACTTATTTTATTTTGAAGAGGGCTCTATTACGGGGCTTCATGAAGATTATTTCATTTTAACAGTGCTCATGCTGCTGGTGATTGTGGGCGGTATCGGCTTTGTAATTTGGGATGATCTGTGCGATCAGTTCACGGGAAAAAAGAGAAAGCTTTCGGTCTATTCCACCTTTGTGTTGGCAATTACAGGCTTTTTGATCCTCTCCGGGGCGTTGCTCACGCTGGTTTTTGAGTGGAATAATGCGCAAACCCTTGGAACAATGAATTGGTTTGCAAGAGTCTATAATGCCTTCTTTCACTCGGTCACCATCCGTACCGCAGGCTTTTATTCCTTCAATAATGCGGTGATGAGCGACAGCACCAAGCTCATCTCCTGCGTTTATATGTTCATCGGCGGCGGCTCGGGCTCCACGGCAGGCGGCATCAAGGTGGGGACCATGGGGATCATTCTCTATGCGGTCTTTGCAGGTGCTGTGGGAAAAAGAACACTGGTGCTGGGCAAACGCACGGTGAGCTGGCAGGCGGTGCAGAGAGCCATGGCGCTCTTTTTCATTGGCGTGTTTATCGTCTTTGCCTGCACGGGAATCGTGTCCTTGATTGAAAATCGCCCTGTTGTAGATCTGCTTTATGAGGTGACCTCAGCGTTTGCAACGGTGGGACTCAGCGCGGGATTAACGCCTTCGCTGTCGGTGGCAACAAAGATCATCTTGATGGTGCTCATGTACTTTGGCAGAGTGGGCGTGCTGACCATCACCACCTCGCTTGCAGGTAAAAACGGGTTAGCCGATAATGGAATCCGTTATCCCGAAACCAATTTTTACATAGGATAAGCGCTGTCGCGCATGAAGAAAGGATTTAAAAGAATGAAAAGCTTTTGTATTATAGGTTTGGGACGTTTCGGACAAACTCTTGCGGTATCGCTGATCCGCAAGGGACACCAGGTAATGGTGATTGACGAAATGGAGGATGCGGTCACGCCGCTGGCGGATTACGCGACCAACGCCGTGATCGGCGATCCCACGGGAGAGCAGCTTCTGCGCTCCTCGGGCGCGGCAGAATATGACTGTGTGATTATTGCCATGTCGGGGGATATTAACAAAACGTTGCTCATCACCATGCTTTTAAAGGATATGGGCGCCCCTTATGTGGTGGCAAGAGCCAATTCGGATCTTGAACGGCGGGTGCTTGAAAAGGTGGGGGCAGACAAGATCGTGTTCCCCGAGCAGGAAATGGGCGAAAAGCTTGCAAGCATGCTGGAGTCGAGCAACATTTTGGAAAGACTTCAGTTTTCCAATGAGTATTCTATTGTAGAGCTGCCCATGCCCGCAGATTGGGTGGGTAAAAACCTCATTGAGCTGTCTGTGCGTGCCACTTATGGGGTAAACGTGATCGCCATCACCGATGAGAAGGATCAAATGAACATTTCTCCCAACCCCAAGGAAGCACTGAAGGCAGGGCATTCGGTAACGATTATCGGTGAGAATAAAAAAATTGACCGTTTAATTACCAAGAATTCATAAATACCCCTTGCAAAATACAAAATATTCCTGTATAATAGCAAGGATGGGCAAAAAATGCCCCAAAACACGAAATAAACCATTGGAGGTATAGAAAATGGGCAGCGGTATGGATTTAATTATGACACTGGTGATGCTGGTAGGTGTAGTGGTAGTATTCTACTTCTTCATGTACCGTCCTCAGAAAAAGCAGGAAAAGCAGGCGGCTGAAATGATGAACAATCTGGCAGTGGGTGATGAGATCACCACCATTGGCGGAATCATCGGAAGAGTGGTACGCATCAAGGACGAAACTTGCGTGATCGAAACCAGCAAGGACGGCACCAAGATCCGTATTCTCAAATCGGCGATCCGCTCTGTTGACGTAAAGGCAGAGGACGCACAGTAAGGTGGTATAACCTTTGTTTTTTCCGCATAAGATGTATCAAACACTTGATGGTTGAACATTGAAAGGCGGTGCAAACATGAAATTTTTAAAAGGCGCCGTGCTCCCGGCTGTGATAGCTTGGGTGACGGCGCTTCTGCTTTTGCTTTTAACAAGCGCGATGCTTTTAAAATCGGATGATCCCGAAGGTGCCGTGCGCACGGTGCCCACGATTATCTCCCTGCTTTCTGCCGTGCTTGCGGGCATTCTTTCGGTGAAAATGACATCCGATCCCGGCTTGGAGCAACCTTTTTTTGCAGGACTGATGCTCTCGGCACTCCATTTACTTTGCTCGCTTTTTGCAGGGGGCGGCGAAAAGGGCGCCATATTTTCGATAGCCATGCTTATCGGACAGATTGCGCTTTGTTTTTTAGTGGGGTTGTTACTTATAAAAGGGCAGGGAACAAACGCGCGTAAAATGAAAAAACATGCCAAAAAGCGCTATGAACATCAAAAACGGCATCATTATAAGGGATAAAATAGATTTTTTGGCGGCACCAAGGCGTATTTGGCAGGATTTTTGAGGGAGTATGCGGGGATAAGTCAAAATAGCATGGTTAAACTGTTTTTGAAGGGGAGAGCGTTTCAACTCTTTTCTTCGAAATAACCGAAAGGACGTCTTTGATTATGAAATCCTCCAAGATGGGCATTACTGCAGGGATCGTTGCAGGCATGATGCTGGGCACTGCCGCAGGCTTTGCCGCAAAGAGCATGATGACCCCGAAATCTACCACCAAAAAGACTATTTCAAACGCCTTAAATACCGTTGGAGAGATGTTTACCAATCTTTCCAAGTTCACGGGCTGAGCATGAGAAGGCGCTAAAATAGGAGAACTTTCACAGGGCATTTTTTGCGCTCTGTGAAAGTTCTTTTTTACCTTTTGCTAAAAAAAGAAAAGCAAAGTTCTTGCAATAGAAAAGAAAATGTGGTATACTGTAAGTTGTAGAATTATGTATGAAAGAAAGAGCAAAAAAGATATGGAACGTTCGAAAGTATTGATCAGTGCTGAAGAAATTGAAAAGCAGCATGAATATATGCGCAAAGTAAAGGACCTGCTTGGAAGCGGGGAGCGCTATGCCTTGGTGCGCACTTACGGCTGCCAGCAAAACGAGGCGGATTCAGAGCGCTTGGCGGGTATGCTTTGCGAAATGGGCTATACTATTACCGAGGATGAACAGCTTGCCGATCTGATCCTTGTCAATACCTGCGCGGTCAGAGAGCATGCAGAGCTCAAGGCCCTGTCCATCACCGGTCAGTTTAAGCATTTAAAGGAAAAAAAGAAGGGACTGCTGATCGGTATTTGCGGATGCATGGTGTCCCAGGAGCACCGCAAGGAGGATATCAAGCATAAATATCCTTATGTGGATTTCCTCTTTGGCACTGCCATGCTTTACCGTATGCCAGAGATCTTATATACCAAATTGAAAAAGGATAAGAGACAGTTCTTTTTGGATGATAACAGCGGCAACATTGCCGAAGGTCTGCCCGTTTATCGCATGAATTCCTTCAAGGCATGGGTTTCTATCATGTACGGCTGTAACAATTTCTGCTCCTACTGCGTGGTGCCCTATGTGCGCGGCAGAGAGAGAAGCAGAGAGGTGGATGCCATTTTGAAGGAAGTGCGTGAGCTTGCCGACGCAGGATATAAGGAGATCACCCTGCTGGGGCAGAATGTGAATTCCTATGGTAAAGATTTAGAAGAGCCCATCAGCTTTGCACAGCTTCTTGCAAGGATCTGTCAGATCGAAGGGGACTTCACCGTGCGTTTTATGACCAGCCACCCCAAGGATGCCACCAAAGAACTCATTGATGTGATGGCAGACAATAAAAAGATCGCAAGAGCCTTTCATCTGCCCCTGCAGTCGGGCAGTAACAGGGTGCTTGCCCGCATGAACCGCAAATACACCAGAGAGAAGTATTTAGAGCTGGTGGACTACATGCGCCAAAAAATGCCCGATATAGCCCTCACTACCGATATCATCGTGGCATTCCCCGGTGAAAGTGACGAGGATTTTGAAGATACCTTGGATATGCTCAAGCGTGTGGAATATGATAATATCTATTCGTTTATTTATTCCAAGCGCAAGGGTACTCCCGCGGCAGAATATCCCGACCAGATCGACCCCGCCGTTGCCTCCGAGCGCTTTGCCCGTATGATCGCCTGCCAGCAGGAGATCTCTGCGCGCAAAAATAAGGACTACACCGGCGAGATTTTGCAGGTACTGGTAGAAGGCTACAGCAAGACCGACGATCAAAAGCTGACAGGACGAACCGAGAAAAACAGACTGGTTCATTTTGAAGGACCGGAAGAGCTGATCGGACAGTACGCGGCAGTGCGCATTACAAGAAGTGAGACGTATGCGCTGTTCGGAGAGCTGGCACAATAATATTTATAGAAAATCACAGAAAAGAGGAAAATATAATGGAAGTTATGGAAATGGCAAGACTGCTGGGTCTTGCAATTAAGGAAGACGAGATCGGCAAGAGAGCGCAGGCGTGCAAAGAGGCCTATGAGCAGGATGAGCGCATCATCAAGCTCACCACCGAATTTGATGTTCAGCAAAAGGCACTGGCGGCACTGATGGGCG
>JAFTMP010000114.1 GCA_017452335.1 Clostridia bacterium | reverse complement strand
CAGTTTGCATTCCTCAACTGGGAAAAGGATATGAACGTCGGCATGCCCGCATATTACGTGAAGGCAACTGTAAACGCCAACGACCGCGACTGCTTCATGCTGGTGCTCACCAGAAAAGAAAAGGGCAAGGCGCAGGCAAAGACTTACGTACCCGCACTGTTCCGCTACGCTGAATACCATCCCGTCTTCTGCGACCGCAAGAAGGGTGAATATCTCAACTTCGAGGGCGTGAAGAAGGGCGGTATGGCAACAGGCTATTTCGCATTCCCCCTTGACGAGCTGTTAAAGCTGCCCAAGGGCAAGAGCTTCACCGATTATGAATGGGGTATCCGCTTAAAGAAGGGCAGAAAGGGCAAGGCAGAGCTCCTCGAAGCAAGCCTGCTTACCGGCAACAAGGAAGTGCTGGCAAGCGGCAAGGGCAACGAGATCGTATTTGAGATCTGATGCCCGCCCGTCCTATAGGACTTTCGGTTTTCAAACCACAAAAAAATAAAACACATAACAAAGAAAAGAACGGAGGACACTGTTTTGAAAAAACTACTTGCTCTCGTGTTGTCACTGCTTATGCTGCTGTCTGTTTTGGCAGCCTGCACCGATAAGCCCGGCACCACCACCGACGCCCCCGCTTCGTCAAGCGGAGAACCGTCAACTGAACAATCGGCACAATCCCCCGCAACCTCTCCCTCTCCTTCCGCACCCGCCGACAACTCCTCGGTTCCTCCTTCCGAATCCAAGGAGCCCGAGCGCGAGCCCCTTCCCTCCGCAGTAACTCTGCGGGGCACCAAGCATCTGCCGGTGGTAGACAGCCAGGGAAGCATCGGATGCTGCACCTCTCAGGGTGTGACCTACACCCAGTTCACCGTAGCAGTTTCCCAGTACATCAACAGCAAGGACCCCAACAGCGATTGGGACCCCTCCTCGGGCAACACCTCCTACATTTTCTCCCCCAAATTCACCTACAACTATTCGGGCTCGGGAACCGATATCTGCTATCAGGTTCTTCGCGACAACGGATGCCTGCCCATGAGCATGTCTGTCTTTGACAAGACTCCTCAAGCAGCAGACGGCACCTGGGGCGGCTCCATCCTCAACTCCCAAAAATCCCGTGCATGGGATATCACCAGCGGAGAATACATGCTTGCCGCACTGAATTACCGCATCACCAACTATGAAGAGATCGAATACAGCGCAACCCATTCCGGACAGTTGACCACCGATGAAGCAGGTCAGGATCTGCTTTACAAGATCAAGGACGCCCTCAACCGCGGAAACGCCGTAGCAGTGTGCGGTTGGTCCTCTTACTGGCAGTATGCCACCATCGACCCCAAGGGCACGGGAACGCTGGGCAAAAAGGGTGACGGCATCATCTGGAACGGCTATAAGGATTTAGATTCCACCAGCGACGGTAACCACTGCGTTGCCATCGTGGGTTACGATGACGAGATCACCTACACCCGCGCAGGTGTGACCATGAAGGGCGCATTCCTCATCATGAACTCCTGGGGCTCGGGTTATCAAGACGGCGGCTTCTGCTGGATGGCTTACGATGCCTGCAACAAGATCTCCGAATTTGACATTTTCAACGATTCCGACTTCTACAACAACTGCATCGCACTCTCCCCCACCACCCTTAAGGGCGTTTCTCCCTTAAAGAGCGTAGGCGCGGTGGAATTCACCTTCACCCCCGTGGGCGAACAGGAGATTGACGGCAAGACTTGCACCGTTTACACTCTGGGCGATGGCGAGGGCAAGTACCTCAGCTATGCAGGCGGCACCGTTTCCATGGTTTCCGCTGCAGATGAAAACTGCAATTTCGCGCTCGTTGAAGGCAAAGGAAGCGGCGATTACGCCAAGGCTTCCCTGCTTTACGCAGTAGGCGCCGGCAAGTATCTCTCTTTCACGGGCACCGGTGCCGGTTCTAAGACTGAGCTTACCGAATCTCTTACCAAAAAGGCGCAGGTATTTTTCAGCATCAACACCTCTGAGAAAAATGAAGACGGGTCTTTTGTTGACATGATCAACACCGTTTCCACCTCCGCAAAGTACGAGCGCACCGGTACGCTTTACAGATTTAGCTTCATTTATTGGGACGAAGACATTGCTGTTGGTCCCTCCAAGCTCTCCGTTGAAGTACAGGTTTCCGCACTTGACCGTAACACCCTGTATATGACGCTGAACAGAACCGATAAGAACGGCGTGCAGGATTCCTTTGCAGCCGCTTCTATGGAGCTTCGTTACAAGCACAACACCATCCCCGAAACCGCAGAGATCAAGGAAGGCGAGACCCTTTCCTTCTCCGGTATTATCAATCCCACCGAGCGGGAGGAAGGATACTTTGTATTTACCTACGATCCCCTGCTGGGCATCAGCTCCGACTTTGACTACACCGACTTCCTCTGGGGCGTAACGGTACGCGGCTCTGGCGTGATCATCAAGCAGCTTCGCTTGATTGACGAGCAAGGCAAGGAGCTCTTCTGCGTTAAGCCCGATGCGCAGGCAGGCGAGCTGGTCAAGGGCGAGGTTCATTCCTTCCTCTTCAATGCAGGAGAAGAGCTGGACTCCTATTTCGGCACCGGTACATACAGACTCAAGAACGTAGGCACCGGAAAGACCCTGTCTCTGGCATCCAGCAACATGCTCTTTAGCTGGTTTGACGGCAAGAAGGCAAATGAAGAAAAGACCGCCTTCTCCATCCAATACGACAAGGCTACCGATTCCTATACCTTCAAGAACTTCAAGGACAACGTATTTGACATCTTCAAGACCACCGTGGAGGATGGCGTTCTTGTAAAAATGAATGCAGTCAACCCCGCCCGCGATACCCAGACCTGGACGGTTACCAGAACCGAGGACGGATATCTGCGTATCTCACTGAAGAACTATCCCGAATACGCATTTGGATATTCCAAGGATTTCTGCATCAGCAAGACCGACAAGAGTGACAACTTCCTGTGGGAGCTGGAAGCAATTGAAACCGCAGAGATCAATCTGGACGTGAAGCAGACAGACGGTAAGGTAAGCGTTGCCGCTACCGCACACAAGGAATATGAGTCCGGCGCAATGCAGGTGAAGATCGTGAAGGACGGCGCGGTTGTGACCACTCTGGAGGGCACACCCGAAAAGAACACCTTTACCGTGGAAACCACCCTGGAAGCAGGAACATATCTGTTCACTTTGATGTATAACGGCGAAGAAGTGGGCACACAGGTCATTTACACCGTAAAATAACTAAAAAAAGGGCTGTCTTGCTGTCGTAAGACAGCCCTGCCCTTTAAAAAGCAGCAACAAACTACGTAACACACGAAAAAGGATGGGGTTGGCGCATATACAAAATTTGATCCGCAATTGTTCCCGCGGAGTGCAGCAACCCCCTGTAATGCTATGAATTTCAATCATTCTCCCATCGGCGTATTCGATTCGGGTGTGGGCGGCATCAGTGTGCTCAAAGTCCTGCACCGAGAATTGCCCGGCGAGCAGTTTTTATACTACGGAGACACCAAAAACGCGCCCTACGGCACCAAGACCCCCGAAGAGGTTTTGGGCTACTGCCGCGAGATCTTAGATTTTTTCAAAAAACAGCAGGTAAAAGCCGTGGTGATCGCCTGCAATACCGCCACGGCGGCGGCAGCGGCGGCATTGCGCGCTGAAAATCCGGAGCTGCCCATCATCGGGGTAGAGCCTGCCATTAAGCCTGCCGCGCTGGTCGGCTCCCATCCAAAGGTACTGGTGATGGCAACGCCCATGACCCTGCATCTTGATAAATTCCGTACTCTTGCAAAAACCCTCGTCCCCCTTGCCGATCTGATCACTCTGCCCTGTCCGGGGCTCGTGGAGCTCATTGAAGCAGGCGAGCCCAACTCAGCACAGGTACGGGCGTTTTTAGCGCGTTTGCTTGGCGAGCAACTGCGCGATCCGCCCGACGCAGTGGTGCTGGGCTGTACCCATTATCCCTTCGTTCTGCCCACCTTAAGAGAACTGTTCCCTGAAAAGACCCTCTTCTTTGACGGCGCTGAGGGAACGGCAAGACAATTACGGCGCCGCTTGCAGGAGGAAGATCTTCTTGCCCCTCCTTCTCTTGAGGGAAGCGTACGCTTCTTCAGCAGTAAAAACGATCCCGAAACGTACTTGCTTATGCAAAAGCTGTTTCACAGCGCCCCCTAATTTCCATTATGAAAGGACGCCTCATGGCGAAATATCTCATGAAAAGACTCCTCTCTTTTTCTCTTGCCCTGCTCATGCTGCTCTCCTGCCTTGTTTTGGCGGGCTGTCAGCCCAAACAGAGCACCACCGATGCGCCGTCCTCAAGCGACGCGGCATCCTCCCAAAGCACTGCCCTATCCCCCTCCCCTTCGGTAAGCGGCAAGGAATCCCTGCCGGAAAGTTCTAAGGAGGAGATCCCCGATCTACCCTCCAGCGCCACCCTGGTGGGCACCAAGCATCTGCCCATTCCCGACCACCAGGGGTCCATTGGAAGCTGTACTGCGGAAGGCGTTGCTTACACCCAGTTTACCGTGGCAGTTTCCCAGTTCATTCACGCCACCGATCCCGATACCGACTGGGATCCTTCTTCGGGAGACAACAAGTATATTTTCTCCCCCAAATTCACCTATAACTACGCCGGTCCCAGCACCGAAAATGCTTACACCGTGCTCTTGGATCACGGATGCCTGCCCATGAGTATTTCCTCCTTCTATAAGAGCACGCGTCCCGCATCCCAGCCCTATCAAAACCCCTCGTATTTGGGACACGACCAGACTCGTTCCTGGGATGTATCCAAGGGACTTATGGAAAAAGCGCTGAAATACCGTTTGACCGGCTTTGAAGAAACCGACTTCACCGCCACCCAAAGCGGTCAGCTCACAACCAAGTGTGATCTCTCCCTTTTTTACAAGGTCAAGGATGCCCTGGCAAGAGGAAACAGCGTAACCATTTGCGGCTGGCCCGTGTATATGCACTACACCAAGATCGCAGAGGGCGGTCAGGGCTCTATTGCACAGGTGGGCGAATCGGTGGCTTGGACAGGTATGACCACCATCGACAGAGAGACAGGCAGCGGCAACCACTGCGTATCTATCGTGGGGTATGATGACGAGATTACCGTTACGGCAGGGGGCGTTGAATTAAAGGGCGCTTTTCAGATCAGAGACTCCTACGCCAACGATTCCAGAGACATTTACTACATCATGTACGATGCCTTCAATTTGGTTTCGGAGCATGCAGAGCTCAACGACCCCAACACCTATTTAAGCACCGCGGCACTGACTATTCCCGAAATGAAATTCCAGTATGGATATTTTGCTACCCAAAGACAGACCGTTACCTTCACCCCCACCGGTGCGCTCTTCTCCCTTTCGGGCAAGGAATACCCGGTATACACCCTGTCCGACGCTTCCTCAAATGCCTATCTGACCTTAAGAGGAACATCCTTTGGCAGAGGCGGGCAAAAGGATGCCACCTCCTTTGCCCTCATTTCCTTTGACGATCTTGCCTCGGCACAGCAAAGCGACTATAAAGGGGGCTATCTTTTGGCGGCACTGGATGAGAACAGCAAGATCGCCGGATATCTGGGCGCGGAGGTCAACACCAATAACGCCTCCATCCGCTTCTATAAAGACTCCGACGACCCTAAGAACATCTGCTTTGATGTAGATTACAAAAAAGAGGGTACCTTCACCTCCCGCGTTTCACTGACCAAGGAAAATCCCTCCGGCTATAAGCGTACCGGCACCGTTTACCGCTTCAGCTTCATTTACTGGGATGAGGATATTGAGATCGGCACGCCCGATCTGATGGTGGAAGCCGAGATCAGTGCTGTAGGCAGAGAAAATCTGTATATGACCCTGTCCCGCACCGATAAAAACGGAACGGTTGCAGAATACGTGCCCGCATCCATGAACGTACGGATCAACAAAGCATTCTTGCCCGAGCTGGATTTTGCCGATACCGTATCCTTTTCCGGTAAGAATGACCCCACCAGAGCCGAAACGGGTTATTTCACCTTTGGATATCATACCCTTCAAGACTACGGAGAGGACTATGATTATACCAACTTCCTGTGGGGAATTAACATTAGAGGTACCGGCATTACGGTAAAAGCGCTTCGTTTGCTTGACAAAAACGGCAAGGAGCTTTGCGCCGTCAAGATCGACGAGGCAAACAGAACTCTGAAAGCAAAAGAAACCAAGCACTACGAATTCCAGCTTTCAAACAACTTGAAAACCTATTTGGGCGCAGGAAGCTACACCTTCTACAACGCGGGCACGAAAAAGACGCTGTCACTGCAAAGCAACAACATGCTCTTTGAATGGCGCAAGGACAGCAACAAGGGGTCTGTTGACCGCTCGGTATTCCGCGTGGAATACGATAAAGCAAGCGACAGCTACCTGCTGCGACACGGCACCAAAGACTATGTGTTTGACATTGCAGGCGAGAAGCTTGCCGCAGGCACGACAGTCAAGATGAACGCCCCCTCCGCCCTGCGTGACACACAGCAGTGGAGCATTGTCGTAAACGACGACGGCTCACTTTGCATCGCAAGCAAAAAGGACCCTTCTCTGGTGCTTGGATACAACGGAAAGGAATTTTGTCTTGGAAGTGACAAAAACGACCCGAACTTCCGCTTCAATGCACAAATGGCAACAGAAAGCACGCGCATCTTAGATCTCACTCTTGAAAAAACCAAGGTCAGCATCACTGCTGCAATCCCAAAGGAGTATGATCCGAAGGATCTGACGCTTCATATCGTAAAGGACGGCACGGTGCTCGAAACCTTGAAGGGCACGACCCAAGAAACCGTCATGACCTTTGAAAAGGATCTTGAAAAAGGGGATTATCTCTTCTGTCTGTGTAAGGACGGCGTTGCCATCGGCAATCAAATCGCTGTCAGAATCGGCTGATTTTTTCAAAAAAGTGGAATTTATTGGATAAAAAACGGCGGAAAATTTAAATATTTTGTATACAATGCATTGCCCCCCTTGACTTTTTTGAAAAAAAGCACTATACTAATACCGACCCGTAAAGGGAGCACTATTTTTTGGAGGTAAAAACATTGAAACGCATTCTCGCAATTATTTTGGCGGCACTGATGTGTGTTTCCACTCTTGCTCTGGCAGCTTGCTCCAGCAAGACCACCAGCGGAACACCTGAGCAGCCCAATTCCCCCAGCACCGGTGAAAAACCCACCGAGGGCGGAAACAACAACAAGCCCAGCACCCCCGTAAAGCCCGACGTTCAGACCGATGACGACGGCTCCACCCCCAACAACATTTTCACAAACGTTACTCTGACCTATGATAAGGTTGAAGAGCACAAGGTTGCAGACACTCTTCCCGAAAGCGCAACGCTGGTAGGTACCGACTATCTGCCTCCCGTTGACAACCAGGGCGAGATCGGCTCCTGCGCATCTCAGGCAATCACCTACCTGCAGTACACCAACGCTGTTGCACAGTATGAGCACAAGCTCAATCCCAACAGCACTTGGAAGCCTGCTACCAGCTATGATTCCTGCTTCTCTCCCAAGTGGTCCTTCCAGTTTGCCGGCGCTTCCACCGGTGCTGTATACATGTTCTTACGTGACCATGGTGCACTGACCAACAAGGTTGACGCATTCGCAAAGAACACCCAGAAGGCACACATCATCAAGAGAGGTACCACCCTGCAGACTCAGACCACCCGTTGGGTGCTGGATCAGGGACTGGGCGAACAGGCTCTGGAATACAGACTTACCAACCATGAGCAGTATTGGGTAACCGATACCAACGGCGTTTACTGGAACAAGGATAAGACCGAGGATGGCGTTACCATCGGCGTACAGTTCACCACCTCCGATGCAGGTAAGGAACTGCTTTACAAGATCAAGGACGCAATTGCATGCGGTAACGTTGTTGTTACCGGTGGTTATCCTTCCACTTGGCAGACCGAAAAGCTGACCGCTGCATCAGGTACTGCTAAGAAGGGCGACACTGTGATCACCCACGCTGCATACAACTCCGCAAACGGTAAGGGCGGCGGACACCAGGTTGCAATCGTTGGTTACGACGATAACATCGAATACAAGGTTCCCGGCACCACCGATCAGTACATGAAGGGTGCATTCCTCATTCAGAACTCCTACGGTACCAGCTGGCACAACGGCGGCTACACCTGGATGTTCTACGATGCAGTAAACACCATTTCCGAGCATGAAAACTTCAAAATTCCCTCGGTCATGACCAGAGACTGGGCACTGGATCAGTTCTGCTTCATCTACTGGGACCGCGACATCACCGCTGAAATGCCCGGTATGTACGCTGAACTGGAGATCGAAACCACCAACAGAGACGCACTGAACGTAGAGCTGGGCAGAACCGATGCTTACGGCCGCTACGTAGGCTCTACTCCTTACATGTTCTACTACTATGGCAACCGTCCCAACGACGATTACAAGGCTGCTTCCGGCGTTGCTGCAGGCGAGACCTTCTACCTCAACGGTAAGGGCGAAGTAAACGGCGGTGCTACCACCGGTTACTACACCGTAAGCTTCCAGAGACTGCTTGACAGCATGCCCGATAACACCGGCATTGAAAACTACAAGTGGTCCATCAAGGTAACCTCTAAGAACTCTGACGAGACCGGTAAGGTTACTGTTAAGAGCATGGTTGTAAAGAACGCGAAGGGCGAGGTTCTGAAGACTCTGAAGTTCGACGCTGAAACCATCAGCAAGAACACCAACACCTATGTATTTGACCTGGGCGGCGAAACCGCTAAGGGCATTCTCTCCGGCAACTACACCTTCCAGAACGTAGGCACCGGCAAGTACCTGGCTAAGGAATCCTCCATGACCTTCAAGGTAGCTGATAAGGCTGCTGACGCTCTGGAGATCAAGGTTGCTTACGACTCCACCAGAGACAGCTACCTGCTGTGGAGACCCGAGTCCGGTACCAAGACTCCTACTTACGTAATGGATATCGTTGAAACCGTTACCAGCGGTGCAAAGCCCCAGTTCAACGCTGAGAACTCCGATCCCGAGCAGGAGACCAGCCGTGCAACCACCCAGAACTGGAAGGTTTCCCACAACGCTGACGGCTCCATCTCCCTGTACATCACCACCGCTAAGGGCACTCAGTATGCTCTGGCAGTTGTTGACGGCGTGGTATGCTTGAAGAAGGCAACCGAGCTTACCGACGACATGAAGTGGACTGCAACCTCTGATACCGAAACCACCGTTACCTCCACTGTAACCGCTTCCGCTGACGGTCTTGCTGTAAACGCAACCGTAGCAAAGAAGGTTACCAAGGTAAACATCGTTGTTACCGATGCAGAGGGCAAGGTTGTTGCATCTCAGGAAGCTGACGCTGCAAACCGTGCAGTAAGCGCTACCGTAAACGTTACCGCTGCCGGTACTTACGTAGTAAAGGTTCTCAACGCTGAAGACGGCGCTCCCGCTGCAACCTTCACCGTTGTAACCATCAAGTAATTTGATCACAAACCACGTATAAAACAGAGCCATCCGGCAAAAGCCGGATGGCTCTGTGCTTTTTCGCAGACTCACCTGCATGCACCTGCCGCGCAAAGCTCCTCTTTCAGGATGCAGACAAAGCGGTCAATCTGCGCCGTCGTATTAAAAACCGAAAAGCTGACGCGGATGCCTCCGTCCCTTCCCGTACCGATGCTGTCGTGGGCAAGGGGCGCGCAATGCAGTCCCTCTCTTACGCACACCCCGCGGGCAGAGAGCGCATCGGATAGGACGGCGTTGTCCATGTGATCGGCTGTAAACAGCAGCGGTCCGATCCCCCGAAGCTCCGATGCCTGCAGGGTGATTCCTTGAATGTGCATTAGGCGATCTGCGCAATGCTTGTAAAGCATTGATAGTTGCCCACTGATCTGCTCGTATCCTCGCTTTTCAATAAAGGACAGCCCTGCGCCCATGGATGCAATGGCAGGAAGCCCCGGCGTGCCCGCTTCCAATCGTTCGGGCAAAAACAGTGGCATATCCTCCTCCAAGGAAGCACTGCCCGCACCGCCCTGCACCAGCGTGGGAACCTGTTCAAGCGTATCCTTCAACTTTGGTGAGCAGAGCAAAACACCCGCTCCTGCAATACCAAACAATCCCTTGTGTGAAGGCATGCACAATCCATCTGCCCCCAGATCCTGTAGATGCAGAGGCAGATGCCCTGCCGCCTGTGCACAGTCTACCAGGGACAGGATTTCATTTTTTCTGCAAAGGTCTGTGAGTTTTTTAACGGGAAGCGTTTGTCTGCAGATATTGGATGTATGCAAAAACACTGCCAGCTTTACGTCCCGCCCTGCCCGATGCGCCTCCTTTACCGCTGCACCAAAGGAGGACACTATCTCCTCTTCCCTGCCATGCCCTTTAAAATAGCACACTGTGCCGCCCCGGCGCGCCAAAGACAGTGCCGGTCTGCGCACCGCGTTGTGCTCCATGTCGGAAATGAGTACCGTGCCCCCTTGGTAAAGGACGCTCTTCATCACCCGATTCAGCGCCTCGGTGGCACTGTAAAAAAAGCAAACGTGATTGGGCGAAGGCGCTGAAAAATGGGTACAAAAGTGTTCTCTCACGCTGTATAGCAGCCGTGCACCTTGAAGAGAAAGGTTGTGTCCCCCACGTCCCGGATTTCCCAACCCCATTGCGTGGCGCACAGCCCTAAACACCCCATCGGGCTTGGGCAGGGTCGTGGCGCCGTTATCAAAATAAATCATCCCTTAGTCCTTTCTTCAACACGCACATAAAGCCCTGTGCTTGGCTCTTCGCCGGAATACAAGACGGTTACCGCAAGGAACAACCGTCTTGCATCCCTTTATCTCAACACGATCCCGTGCTTGATCCCCGCATGCTCCAGCATCTGCACCGCGCGCTCTAAAAAGGAGCATGAAAGCTCCAACCCGTATCCGCAGCCCTTCGGCGTGCTCCCCTTGGGCAGCTTGATCACACGGGTATATAACCGATTATTGTTCAGCAACGTCTCCCCGCGCATGGCATAGGTCATTGATGACATGGCGATGATGCATTTTCTTTCGTTTGCCTTATTCATCCTTTTCGCAACCGTTCCTTTCATTTGAAAATGTGTTCACTGCACACTTTCCAAACATACATTTTTGGGACGCTTTTTATGGATGCTCCCTTTACAGTATATTCATTTTACATCGGGATGACAAAAAAGGAACTGCCTTTTTACAGACAGTCCCTTTTAACTTACTATAATCAAATGCAATTTGGCTCAAGCATTGAAAAGCCACTTGCCCTCCAATTCCTCATTGCCTGTTCTGACCAAAACGTGGGTATTGAAATACTGCTCATCCCCACTGTACCGTACCGTTTTAAGCGCCGTGCATCCCTCAAAGGCGCCCTCCCATATAGAGACGAGTGCTTTCGTAAAGGATAGCTCCTCAAGCGCCGTGCATCCGCTAAACGCCTCCTCCTTAATACCGGTGCATCCGGACAGCTCTGCCTGCTTTAAAGCGGTACAGCCTGCAAAAGCGGAGCGTTCCACCGTTTGTACACATTCAGGCAGTGTGAGCACCTTTAGGGAACGGCAATTCAAGAAGGTTTCCGAAAGGATCTCTTTCAAATTCGTGCACCGAAGCGTCAGATCGGTCAAAGAAACACATTCCGCAAAGGTGCGGGAACCAATGGAGGTCACGTTTTCTCCGATCACCACGGTTTCCAGTGCTTTGCATCCTTCAAAAGCCGATTGACCAAGACCCAGAAGAGCAGAGGAAAATTCCACAGAGGTGATCCGGGCACATCCCGCAAATGCCGCACTGCCTACAAACTGCAATGTCTTTGGAAGCGCTAAGTCTTTCAAGGAACCGCAGCCGTAAAAGGCTCTGTTACCGATCATTTTGAGTCCTTCTTTAAAAACGACCTGCTCCAGCTCCTTCAATCCTTCAAAGGAGTTATCGGAGATCAGCTCCACGTTTCCGCAAAAGAACACCTTCTTCACGCCCTGCAAGGAGCGCAGGGGAGATGCCTGCTGTGAATCCCACTGATAAAACTGTCCGTCACCTCTGATATACAGTTCTCCGTCTGAATAGAGCGAATATTCTATTTCGTCGCCCAATTTACCGTACGAAATCTCATTTTCCGTAACACGAAGCACCAGCTCTTCTTTCCCCTGACAGACGGCGCAGGTCTTCTCACCCAGTCCGTTTTCCTCCTTAGTAGGGGCTTTCAACGTAACGATCTCACCGTATTCATGCGCCAACACGTCAATTGCCTCATATTCGTAATAATCGGTATGGCAGACCTCGCAATAGCGGATCTGCATGCCTACCTCGGTACAGCTTGCGGGGAAGACGACCTCCCACTTGCCCATACGGTGATTTTCATGGGGGGTAACGGTGATCTGCAGAGAAGCCGATACACATCCGGCAGTGCTTTGCGCCGTCAAGAGGGTGGTTCCCTGCTTCAGCGCAGTGAGCGTCCCGTTTTCAAAGCGCACAACGGAAGGATCATGCACCTGCCAGGTAACCTGCGGCTTGGTGGCGTTTTCGGGAAGCACCGTACAGGTGATCGTACAGCTTTCCTCCACCGCAAGAGTCAGCTCTACAGGGTCAAGACGCAGTTCCGTCACGGGAACATACGCCGCGATCTCAATGGGAAGCTCCAAAACCGCAGTTCCTTCATCGGCAGAAGATACCCGCAGTACTGCAGTACCGCTCTTCAGCGCCGTCAGCACCCCATTTTCATAGCTTGCAATTTCTGCAGGCTCCACAGAAAACAAAAGCTCCTTGTTCTCTGCATTTTCGGGAAGCACCTCAAAGGAAAGCTGCAGCGTTTCCCCTTCGATCAACTTGATCTGCTCGTGAGAGCAGGAGATTCTTTCAACGGTGAT
>JAFTMP010000113.1 GCA_017452335.1 Clostridia bacterium | reverse complement strand
TCGCGTCTCTCGAGCGCTCGGTTAGTAGACCACTAACTGTCACTTTTGTCAACCCCTTTTTTTAAAATTTTTCAAAAAAATTTGAGGTTTTTTCGTGCTTTTTAAAAATGTGTATACTTTGTCATCAAAACAGTATAATGTGTGCACTTATTGGCACCAAATCTGCACACTTGCTCCGCAACTTTTTTCACTTTATTCGCTTTTTCGCTTTTTCTTCCCGGTTTTTTTAAAAAAGTTTTGTTTCGGCATCTCATCTTTTTTTGACTCCGCTGTGGCATTTTCTTCCTCGGTCACAGGTTGTTCACACTCTTTTAAAACAACCTTTTCACCTTTCGCAGCCGCTTATTTAACTTCAGCGCACCCATTTCTCACCACCGCCCCACACTCCGTCCTTTTCTTCTTACACCATACGAATCATCAAATCATCTACAACAAAGCAACCGCTTTTTTCCTCAAGTGTTTTCCACGTTTGCGCTTTTTTCTTATCCACCGTTACATTTCAATTTCATCGCTCTTGACAAGCGCCCGTTCAAACTGTATAATGTAAGGAAGAAAACAACTCTCGACGAAAGGAGGCGTCCTCTTGAACGATCGCTATCTTGATAAAGTACAGCAACCGGGAGTTCTGGAAAAGCTCTCGCAGGGCGAATGCACCACGCTGTGTACAGAAATCCGCGAAGAGCTGATCGAACGCGTTACAAAAAACGGCGGGCATTTAGCGTCCAATTTGGGTGTGGTAGAGTTGACCGTGGCGTTGCACCGCGCCTTCGATCTGCCCAAGGACCGCATTATTTTTGATGTAAGCCACCAGGCGTATGTGCACAAGCTGTTATCGGGAAGGCTGGCGCAGTTTGAGACCCTGCGCACCCCCGGCGGACTTTCGGGCTTTCAAAAAAGAGATGAAAGTGATTACGATGCTTTTGGCGGTGGACATGCCAGCACCTCTCTTTCCGCCGCGCTGGGCTTTGCACAAGCAGATCGCGTCTGCGGCAGAGACAACTACACCGTTGCCGTGGTGGGAGACGGCGCCTTCACCGGCGGCATGATCCACGAGGCACTGAACAATTGTCAAAACGATCTGCGTCTGATCATTATATTAAATGAAAACGAAATGTCCATTTCGCCCAACACCGGGCACTTTGCTTCCTATATATCTAATATCCGTTCCAGCAAAGAATATTTCGGCATCAAGCGCAAGGCAAAGCGTTTCTTCTCCAAAAACGCCACAGGCAAAAAGGTGATCCATTTTCTTTCCAGGCAAAAGGAACGCATCAAGGGCGTTTTGTTGCTGGACAACTATTTTGAGCAAATGGGCATCAAGTATCTCGGTCCCATTGACGGACACGATCAACAAAAGCTGGAGCTTTTGTTATCGGAGGCAAAACAGAACGCCTGCTGTACGCTGATCCATATTAAAACCGTTAAAGGAAAAGGTCACAAACCCGCCGAAGAGCATCCCGACCGCTATCACGGCATTGCCCCTGCAGGAAGTGCTTCCGTGCCCACCTTTTCGGCGCACTTTGGCACCTGTCTTGAGACCCTTGCACAGGACGATCCCCGCATTTGTGCCATCACTGCCGCCATGGCAGACGGCACCGGGCTTTCGGGCTTTGCAAAAAAATTTCCCCAGCGCTTTTTTGATGTGGGCATTGCAGAGGAGCACGCGCTCACCTTTGCCGCAGGGCTTTCGGCGGCAGGCATGAAGCCGGTGTTCGCCATCTACTCCACCTTCCTTCAAAGAAGCTACGACCAGCTCATCCACGATGCCGCACTGCAAAATCTGCCCCTGGTTTTGGCAGTGGACCGCGCAGGCTTTGCCAAGGCAGACGGTCCCACCCACCACGGACTCTTTGACGTTTCCATGGCACTCTCCCTTCCTCAAAGCCAAATTTTCGCCCCGCTCACCTTTGATGCGCTGGACGAACAGTTGCGCATAGGCATCGCCTCCGATGCCCTCACCTTCATCCGCTACCGCAGCGGAGGGCAGGCAGAGCACGCAGACGAACTCCCCTATATATATAAGGAAGGATTTTTGCGGGCATCCATTTCCGACGGACCTCTTGATGGCGCCATTTTAACCTACGGTCAACTGAGCGGCGAAGCGCTGAAGGCGCAAAAGGCGGCAAAGCGGATGGGTAAGCGCATCGCACTGCTGGTTCTTGAAAAGCTGACGCCCGACCCGCGGCTTCTGCGGGTGCTGCAGGTGCTTTTAAAGGACTGCCCCGCTCTGGTCTTTGCCGAAGAAGGCGTGCGCAACGGCGGTGCGGGAGAGCTTTACAAAAGAACGCTCCTGCCCCTTTTAAAAAACCAGGTGTCCTTCACCGTTTTGGCAGTGGACAATCCTTTCTTGCTTGCCACCAAAGAGGAGGATCTGTATTCCAGACACGAGCTAAGCGCCGCGCATATTGTAAAAGCAATTTTATCAAAGCAGCAAATTTGAGCAGTTTTAAACGGATTCCTATTTTGAAGCCCTTTGGCGCACAAAGCGTTAGGGGGCTTTCTTTTTATCTGCTATCCGAAGATTTTTAGCACTTTTGCAAGGAGTTCACCAAAAATTCATAAAAAAAGTTGAAAAAGCCCTTGACAAATAGCGGATATAGTGGTAAATTGATAGCAGAGTTTAGCACTCCTTTAATCAAAGTGCTAAAATCCAAGAAGGAGGAAGGATATGTACTACGAATTAAGTCCCCGCAAGCAGGCGATCTTAAAAGCGATCGTGGATGCATATATTGAAACCGGCGATCCGGTGGGATCCAAGGCTTTGACGCAAAGCAAGCAGTTCGTCCTTTCCTCCGCGACCATCCGCAATGAAATGGCAGAGCTGGAAGCGCTGGGCTATTTGGAACAGCCCCACACCTCGGCAGGACGCATTCCCACCGAGCTTGGCTACCGCTTTTACGTGGACGCCCTCATGCAGGATTATGCCCTCAGCCAAGGAGAGCTGGCAGAGCTAAACTCCATGCTGAAAGCCAAAACGGCAGAGCTTGACAAGCTGATTCAAAACGCCGGAAAGGTGATGGCAAATCTGACCAACTACACCGCTATTGCCGTGAAACAAAGCTCGGGCAAGAACACAGTGACCCGCTTTTCCCTCACCCTCATTGACGAGAACAACTTCCTGCTGGTAATGGTCTGCGGCAACAGAAGTGCCAAAACCCGCTTTGTGCGCACCGACATCCCGGTAAACGAAGAGGTGTTGGAGATGCTTTCGCAGGTGCTCAACAATTTTGTGGCAGGAAGAGATCTCTCCACCATTACCCTGCCGTATCTGATGCAGATGGAAAACTGCCTGGGGCAGTATAGCGGACTCGTTTCCCCCATCATCAAATTCGTTTACGATGCTGTGGGCGAAGAGAACCAGCGGGATCTGCGCATTGACGGCGTGGATAAGCTGCTGGAATATCCCGAGTTTTTGGATCAAGGCAAGCTTAAGGATATGCTGGGGATGTTTGACCGCAAGGAAGAGCTGTTAGAGTTGCTGGACGAGGAAGGAACAAACGATGTAACCATCCTCATCGGCAAGGAAAAGGGCGTGCAAGCCATGGAAGGAAGCTCTCTGGTCTTCAAAAAAATCGTGGTAGACGGCAAAACTGTGGGTGCCGTGGGGGTGATCGGTCCCTGCCGCATGGACTACAGCAAGGTGGTCTCCGCCATCAGATATCTTTCAGACGGTATCGCCGATGCCATGCACCCCCGTCCCTCCCTTGGAGAGATCCCGCCCCCGGACGACAATCATAAGTGAAAGGAACGATCATCGACATGAACGAACAGATAAAAGAAACCGCTCTTCCCGAGGAGGAAGGGTGCAGCGAAGAGTGCACCGAACAAACACCTGCCGAAAAAGAGACGGTTAAAGAAAAGAAATGCTCCAAAAAGGACGCCGCCAAAGCCGTAAAAGAATTGGAAAGCGTAAAAAAAGAGCTGGAAAGCACTAAAAAAGAGCTGGAGGCACAAAAAGAAGAAAACGGCGCGCAAAGCGAACGGTATCTGCGCATGATGGCAGAATACGACAACTTCCGCAAGAGAGCCGCCGCAGAAAAGGACGCCGCTTACACCGCCGCCCTTGCCGACGTGATCACAGAGATCCTGCCTGTTATAGACACCTTGGAGCTGGCACTGAAATACGGCACCGAAGGAGAGCAGATGACCAAGGGCGTGGAAATGACACTGGCAAAATTCTTTGAAGTTTTAGAAAAGCTGGGTGTGTCCGTGATCGAAACCGAGACCTTTGACCCCAACTTCCACAATGCCGTGATGCACGTGGAGGACGAGAGCTACGGCGAAGGACAGATCGTGGAAGTTTTCCAAAAGGGTTATAAAAAAGGCGAAAAAATCATACGCTATGCTATGGTAAAGGTCGCAAACTGACCCTTACCAACACATAAATTTATAAATAACTATAAAAGAGGATAGATATTATTGGAAAGATTATCGGAATTGACTTAGGTACAACCAACTCCTGCGTTGCAGTATACGAGGGCGGCGAGCCCAGCGTGATCACCAACCCCGAGGGTGCAAGAACCACCCCCTCCGTGGTGGGCTTCTCCAAGACGGGCGAAAGACTGGTAGGCCAGGTGGCAAAGCGCCAGGCGATCACCAACCCCGACAGAACCATCATGTCCATTAAGAGAGAAATGGGCTCTTCCTACAAGGTATCGGTAGACGGCAAGTCCTATACCCCCCAGGAAATTTCTGCAATGATCCTGCAGAAGCTGAAGGCAGACGCTGAGGCGTTCCTCGGACCCACCGTGACCCAGGCGGTCATCACCGTTCCCGCATACTTCTCCGACGCACAGCGCCAGGCAACCAAGGACGCGGGCAAGATCGCAGGCCTTGAAGTTATGAGAATCATCAACGAGCCCACCGCGGCAGCACTTGCCTACGGTATGGATAAGGAAGTAAACCGGAAGATCATGGTTTATGACCTGGGCGGCGGTACCTTCGACGTATCTCTGCTGGAGATCTCCGACGGCGTATTCGAAGTACTGGCAACCGCAGGTAACAACCGTCTGGGCGGCGATGACTTCGACAAGAGAGTCATCGACTGGATCGCAGAGGAATTCATGAAGGAAAACAGCGGCATTGACCTGCGCAAGGATAAGATGGCAATGCAGAGACTGAAGGATGCAGCTGAAAAGGCAAAGATCGAGCTTTCCGGCGTGACCGCTGCCAACATCAACCTGCCCTTCATCACCGCAGACGCTACCGGTCCCAAGCACTTTGAGGCAACGCTGACCAGAGCAAAGTTTGACGATCTGACCAAGGATCTGGTAGAAGCAACCATGGGTCCCGCAAAGAGAGTACTCTCCGATGCAGGTCTGAACGCTTCTCAGGTTGACAAGGTTCTGCTGGTAGGCGGCTCCACCCGTATTCCCGCAGTGCAGGCGGCTGTAAAGAACTTCATCGGCAAGGAACCCTTCAAGGGCATCAACCCCGACGAGTGCGTGGCAATCGGCGCGGCTGTTCAAGGCGGCGTGCTGGGCGGCGATGTAAAGGATCTGCTGCTTCTGGACGTTACTCCTCTGTCCTTAGGTATTGAAACTCTGGGCGGCGTATTCAACAAGATCATCGACAGAAACACCACTATTCCCGTAAAGAAGTCTCAGGTATACTCCACTGCGGCTGACGGTCAGACCCAGGTAGAAGTACACGTTCTGCAGGGTGAGAGAGAAATGGCAGCAGGCAACACCACTCTGGCACGCTTCGTGCTGGACGGCATTGCACCCGCTCCCAGAGGCATTCCTCAGATCGAGGTGACCTTCGATATCGACGCAAACGGTATCGTAAACGTATCTGCTAAGGACAAGGGCACCGGCAAGGAACAGCACATCACCATCACCTCCTCCACCAACATGTCTAAGGAAGACATCGACCGTGCAGTAAGAGACGCAGAGAAGTTCGCAGAAGAGGACAAGAAGCTGAAGGAAGCGGTTGAAGTGAAGAACAGAGCCGAGACCATGATCATTCAGAGCGAGAAGACTCTTTCCGACATCGGCGACAAACTGCCCGAGTCTGACAAGACCGACGTTCAAAACGCTCTTGCAAAGCTGAAAGAGACTGCAAAGGGCAACGACACCGATGCCATCAAGGCAGACACCGAGGCTCTTGAAAAGGCATTCTATGCTCTTTCTGAAAAGCTCTACAAGCAACAGGGCGGCAACCCTGCTGACGGCGGCGCAGGCTTTGAGGGTGCACAGGGCTCCTATGATGCAGGCGCACAGGGCACCGATGACAGCGGCAACTACTACAGCCAGGATTTCGAAGACAAGAACTAATAACCAATATGAAAGGGTGGCTCAAACGCATGTTGCGTTTGAGCCACCCGATTTTTATAATTTCATGCAACGTCCCGGCACAAGAGCTTCATTTGGCTCAAGACTCTGTCTGCTCATTCTTTGCTTCCTGCTCCGCCTGCCATCTTTCGTACGAAGAACGCAGATCATAAGGCGTTTTGTTGCTACGCTTCAACTCGATTACCATGTTTTTAACATAAAGCACCATTCTGCCGTTGGACTTCATAGTATACTTGCAGTTTCCCAACGAATTGATAAAAAGTGCACCGTTTTTAGCAATACGGTAAGTCTCGTGGCTACTCTCCCATTCATAGATGTTTTTTGCCGTGGCTTCCTCGTTCAGTTCTTCACTAATCATAAACGTCACTTCATCGGAATCTTCATAGAACTGCAACGCCATGATCGGTTGATTTTTGGTTTTCTCCCATTCCTCCCGCATCTCCTGTGTCACTTGCTCGGAATCAAGATAGTACCAATAGGTGGTCATATAAAAGCCGTCGGGCAGCGCCTCGCCCTTCTTCCCGCAAGCCGACAAAACGCACGCCAGCATGCACAGGACGAATACAAATGACAAGATCTTTTTCATACAGTGTTCTCCTTTGCGGTAAATCGTATGTTCAGCATAGCATATCCTTCAAGATTTGTCAAACAAAATGCCGACAATAAAGATCAAAAACAAAAAAGAACCGCGCAAAACGGTTCTTTTTCATAAAGTTTGAAATTACTTGATTTCAACAACTGCGCCAGCAGCTTCCAGAGCGGTCTTAACGGTGTTAGCCTCGTCCTTGGAAACGCCGGTCTTAACTGCCTTAGGAGCACCTTCAACCAGGTCCTTAGCATCCTTCAGACCAAGGCCGGTGATCTCACGAACTGCCTTGATAACGTCCAGCTTCTTAGCGCCGAACTCCTTCAGGATTACGTCGAATTCAGTCTTTTCTTCTTCAGCGGGAGCTGCAGCAGCACCACCAGCAACTGCTACGGGAGCAGCAGCGGATACGCCAAATTCTTCTTCCAGTGCCTTTACCAGATCAGCCATCTCCAGGATGGTCAGGGATTTAATCTCTTCAAGAAGAGCAAGAGTCTTTTCGGTTGCCATTTTAAATTACCTCCAAATTATACGTATTGTTTTT
>JAFTMP010000112.1 GCA_017452335.1 Clostridia bacterium | reverse complement strand
ATCCCTTCTGATGGCGTTCATATCGGTATAAAGTCCCTCTCCGGGCGCAAATCCATACTTTGCCAGCGCCATTCTCTTCCATTTTGCAAGAGAATGTACGATCTGCACATGCTCTTCCCCGGCATGGGGCACATCAAATTCCACAGGCCGCTCCACACCGCTTAAATTGTCATTTAATCCACTCTCTCCTTGCACGAAAAGAGGGGCAGTTACTCTCTCAAGACTCAACTGTCTTGCCAGCTCTTCCTCAAAGCGATCCTTCACCAGATTGATTGCCCGGTCGGTCTCTCTGATACTCATTTTTTCAATGTACATGGGGATCCACATCCAATCTTAAACTATCGTTTTCTTTTTCACCAAAGCATTCCGAAGCCTGCCTTAAAGCATTCCGGCGCCGCCTTGATCATTGATTGCTAACGAGGTTGGCATGATGCCAACCCCGTTTGCAATTACTCATCCAATAAATTGCACGCACCCTCAAGCAGAACTTGAGAATACTCATATACACGCTGTTCCCCGTCTTCCCCTAACTTAGACAGTCCTTTTAAGTACTGCTTGATATCAGCCTTTTGCGCCAAATGCAGATCACTGCCCAGCGCCACCACGCGGCCTGCTTCAAAATAAGGGGTCAAGCTCTTGCGCACAGCGCGGCTGCAAAGGCTCTTGGCATTCACCTGCGCCCAGAGGGGAAGAAGCATCACGTCCCGCACGTCATCCGCATGATAGCGGTCAATATGTGCCAGCACAATGCGCAGATCCTTCCTGCGTGCCAGTGCTTCCAGCGTATACAGTATTTGCGTGCTCAGTCTGGTCAAGGGCATCTCCAAAAGCATGGTACCCGTTCCTTCAATACACAGCCTTTCAAGATCTGCCATTTCCTCCATTTTAGGGCAAACCAATACCTCTGCCCCCAAATGAATCTTCATCTGCGTTTTTTGTGCAAGAGCATCCCGCAACGCATCGGCACATCGCGCGCGCTTTTCAAAAAAGGAAGCAACGGAGCATTCCTCCGGGTAAAAATGAGGTGTTGCCACAAGCCGCGTCACGCCCGCCGTATTTAAGAGCGCAATCTGCTCTACCGACGTTTCCACAGCATTGCTGCCGTGATCCGCACCGGGCAAAACGTGACTGTGAAAATCAATACGCCTCATATCGGAACACTTCCTTTCTGCAGGTCTGCAAGCTTCACCGTATCCAAAGATGGTACTCTACAGCAATACCGCTCACCAAATCCGATGCACGAAAAATCAGTCGGCAGTATCTCCGTTTCTGCGGTAATACTGGTAATTCTTACCCTTTCTGCCGTAGTATTTTCCTGTCTTCAGATCAACACCGTTGAGCACCGTTCCCAGCACTCTGCAATTCATCTGCTCCATGAAGTCGATGGTACGCTTCACGCCAACGGTATCATCCTCGCCGGAGCGGATCACGTAAAGATATCCCGTCACCATCGCAGACACCGCCACGGAGTCGGAAACCATGCTTGTGGGAGGCAGATCCACTATAATCAAGTCATACCGATCCTTAAACTGCTCAAAGCACTTATGTGCATTCTCACCTGCAAGCAGTTCCTGGGGATTGGGGGGGATATTGCCCGCAGTGATGATCTCCAAAAAAGGATAACGCTCTACCCTTTGAACTACTTCATCTATGGTGGCAAGACCGCTGAACAGTTCGCTTGTACCCTTTTTGTTGGGCAGATCGAAGCATCTGTGCTGAACAGGTCTTCTCATGTCCGCATCTAAAAGCAACACCTTCTTCTCAAGCATGGAGAACGCAATGGCAAGATTTGCAGAGATCAAGCTCTTTCCGCTGTTCTGATAGGTACTTGTCACGCCATACACGGGGCAATTACTCTGTCCCGTTGTATACAGCAAATTGGTACGAAGAGTCTTAAAGGATTCGGTTACGGCAAAGGGAGTCTTGTCGGTCAACAATTTTCCTTTATAATTGATCGCGGCGTGCGCAGAAACTTTTTTATTCTTTTTTCTGAAAATACTCATTGATCCTTTACTCCTCTCTGTCATTTTTTAAGCAGCTCTTCGCCCGTTTCCACAACAGAGCTATAGAGCGGGATCTGTCCCAAAATAGGAAGCTCGGTCACTTCCGCCAGATCCTCTTCCGAACGAATAACTACATCAAACAAGAACCGAACCAATGCAACAACAAAGGCGATCAGTGCGCCCAGCACAAAACCGATCAAGCCGTACTTCACCACTCTTCCGCTATTGGAAGGTGCACCGGGTGCCTCAGTAGGTACATCCACGAAATCCACCGCCAAAAGCCCTCTTTCAACGATCACCTCCGGGATCAACTCCGCATAAGCGCGAACCATTAAGTATGAGGCAGAAGGATCGGGGCAGGTCACGGAGATCGTAAAAATACCGCTGTCCACATCGCCCTTGATCAGCGTAGAATTCCGCATCAAATTCACCGCTGATCCGCCATCCGCTGTCGTGATCCGCGCCTTTTCCACCACGCGCTCCACGACCGTTTGGGAGTCCAAGATCATCACGGTATTGGTTACGTAAAACTCAAGCATTTGTACATTTGCAGTGGTCATCACACTGGTATCACAACGGAAGGTCATTTTGCTGGTATATTGATTCTCAATACCAAACTGTCCGTACGCCCCCGCCGCGCACCCCAAAAGCACACCCACGAGGATCATCCACAAAAGACTCTTTTTAAAAATTCTCAGCAATTGCTCCAGTGTAACCTGATTTGCTCTTTCCATATCTGTTTTATCCTTTCAACACGGTTTCAATATATTCTCATCGCAAAGCACCTTGTTGTGCTCACTGTTTCTTCCCCGCATAAATGTCGGAGATGATCCCATTCAGCTCTTCCCGCTTTTCTTTAATTCCTTCAATTTGAAGCAACAATTCCTGTTTTTGAAGCACCACATCCACATAGGAGGCATACAGCTCCTCTCTGTACGCGCGCAAGGTTCTGTAGTAATCATACTGATGCCGCAGCGTTTCATACATATCCAGCAGATTGGTCGATACCGTATCGTATTGAGGATCGGCGCGCCCACCGCTCATAAACTCACCCGAACGCATAGCGTATCTTGTAGCGATCGCACAACTATCCCCTGCTTCCATGCGTTGCGAATACTCGCTCCATATCTTCAAGTTGGCAGAAGCATACATGTAAGAAATATACACGGGATCCTCAAGCGTGGTCATGGTTTGATCCACTTGCTCAATATACGGCTCGCTGATATCATAGAAAAACGTTTGAAAGCCCTCTTCCTTCAGCATGTTCAGGTTTTCTTCCGTAAACATGCCCTTTTCAAAATAATACGCCGTGGGGAACGGACGGTCCAATGCCTCAAACTGCCCCCGCAACGCCAAAAGATACTCCTGCAAGCTCTGATCCTTACCGGGCGCCCCTACAGCACAGACCCACTCCTTTGAAAGAAGCTCGTCATACTGCGCCAAGGAAATACAGCCCTGCTTGCCGATCATCTCCGCTCCGGAAACCACAAACACACTGCTCGATTGGGTATTCTGCGCATACAGATACACCTCGTCGTACAGGTTGGAAGCGCACTGATTAAAGACCATCATGGACATTTTCGTGCCCGTGCGCTCAAGCTCTGTAATTTCCCGCTGGATCATCTCAATTTTTAGCCGCAACGACTCCATTTCAATCACATAAGGCTTTGCCTGTGCATCCATCTCTGCAAGCTGAGCCTTCTTTTCTTCCTCTGCGATCCTGCCGTACTCTAAAATACCTGCAAGCGCACCAAGAAACACCAACATGGCAACAATTCCGGCGATCCACTTCACAATACGTTTGGAATGATACTTTTCCATCTCACCTTGTTCTTTCCTTCAAAATACGTCTCAACTTTCTTACGCCCCTGGGCACCGGTGAGCACGCATATCTCAACGGATAGACCGCACACCAAAGCCACACCGCCAAACGGTATAGCCGATGATGCTCCACATCTATCTTCTTTTCGTTATTCCGTAAAATGCTTTCCACAACGCCGATGACCCGCTCACTCGGCACGCGCTCGGTGTAATAGCAATTGTCTCCGCGGATGAGATACACCCCATCCTTTTTGCCCACGATCCGATGGATCACGTGCTCGCCGTTACTGCGATAGTAAAGCACCGCATCCAATCGCCGAAGGGCACGGGTGGGCAACACCACCGTTACAAGATCCTTGCCGCCCCTGATAAAGGGATGCATGCTCTTTCCTGTCGGTGCGCTGAGATAGTAACCGTTTTGGGCAAGAAACGCCTCTTTTTCAGTCATAGATCAATACGTTTGCCGCCTTCAGCGGTTCTAAAAACTTCTCCACATCCCTGCGGGCAAGCGTTTCGTCGATCCCGTATTCCAAAACCAAGGTCTGCGCCAACGCCTCTTCATCACTGCCCTTTTGCAGACATTCAAACAAAAGTTTTCCGGCAGGGTTGAGCGTAATCATCCCATTAAAGCGCACACTCAGCGCTCCGGAAGCCACGGCAACGGTTTGTCCGCCGACTTCGCAAACAACGAATCCTTCTTCTACTCTCACCAAAACGCTCCTCCTGTACACTATATTCCCATTCAGTATAGCACATTTCCCTAAAAAATGCAACACCCATTCTCCATTTTTGAAAAATAATATAGTTTTTCAACATAAAAATCCCCCTGATACACCGCTTTTTACGAAAAGCCATCGTGTGTATCAAGGAGATCCTATTTTACCTGCCGCATTGCAAATACCGGCGTGCACTTTCTTTTTCAAAGGCCAACGCCTCTCGGTGAAGGAGTGCCAACTCCTGCTGCTGCGCTTCATACGCCTGTGTTGCTTCACGGATCTCTTTTTCGTAAAGTGCTGAAAGAAGCTCCGCTCTGACAAATAAAATTCCCACAATGATTACGGTAATGCTCAGTATAGACATCGTTCTTTCTCCTTTTCCGGAAAGATTTTCCTCTCTCCTTGTGCTTTCAGTATACCCGAAATAATGGGTAATAAAACGGACATTATCCTTGACAAAACCCTATTTTCGGAGTATACTTACAACAATACTATGAAAATTCTCAAAAAAGGAGAACCGCCATGGCAAAAAGCAGCAACCAAAAACTGCGAATTTTAAAGCTTCTTGAGATTTTGGAGCAGCAAACCGACGAAAATCACTACCGCACCACTGCCCAGCTCATTTCTGAGCTTGCCCGTTACGGTATCGAAGCCGACCGCAAAACGATCTATGATGACCTGCAAGCCCTAGAGGATGCGGGGTATGACCTCATCAGAGTGAAAGGAAAAAACGGCGGCGTACGGCTGCTCTCCCGCACCTTCGCGCTCTCGGAGGTAAAAATGCTGGTGGACGCCGTGCAAGCATCCCGCTATATCACCGAGGAAAAAAGCAAAAGCCTAACAGACAAGCTGACCGCCTTAGTGTCAGGCCATCAAAAAAAGGCGCTTGCGCGCCATTTTTATAACGGAAACCGCACCAAAAGCGACAGCCGTACCCTCTTTTATGCAGTGGATGCCATCAACGATGCCATGAACTGCAACAAAAAGATCTCCTTTCGCTACTGGAACTGGAATCACGAAAAGCAAAAGGTCTTTCGCCACGGAGGCAAGCTCTATACCGTTTCTCCCTGGGAATTGACGGTCAATGACAACAACTACTATCTCATTGCATACGACAGCGACAAGCAAGCCCTGCGCCATTACCGCGTGGATAAAATGGCAGAGGTCACCCTGTCGGATGACCCCCGCGACGGCATTGAGCACACCCGCCACTTAACGCT
>JAFTMP010000111.1 GCA_017452335.1 Clostridia bacterium | reverse complement strand
TGCACGCCGAGGATATTATGACATATCCGAAGCGTACAAGTCTCTGCACTATTTATGATTGAACCGCCGTGTACCGAACGGTATGCACGGTGGTGTGAGAGGACAGCTAATCAATTAATGATTAGCTTCCTACTCGATTGTAAAAAGCGCTTTTTGTTTTTGTTCTCTCATACTAATATCGCTCCTTACTTTTGTGCAAGATGACGAAGAGGAGAAGATATCAACTACTAACTGGAATATATAATTGAAATTTATAAAATATTAGTGGGAAAATCAAAGCCGAACGGTGATGATATAGTGCCCGTTGTTGTCAGCGGAGATCACGGCGCTTTGAAACTCTGCGGGCAGGGGCAGGGCATCGTCTGCGTCGGTTTTGCAGATGAGATATCCATTTGATTGATACCAAACGTCACGCTCAAGGGAGAAAATATACTCTTCAAGCGTCAAATGATTGCCCATAATGATCTCGGCGTGGGGGTGACCCACGTAGCGGATGTGCCAGGGCTCGTAGCGGATGCCCGTGCTTTCTTCCCCATAGACAGGGTAACGGATGATAAAGCCGTACTCGTGGCAGTGGCGGTTTACAAACCTGCCCGCAGGAGACTTGATGAAGCCATCGCCCGCATAATACGCCACGTATACATCCACGCACAGCCCCGTCTGATGCTCACTTGCCCCGGGGATGGTTGCCGTTTCGGGGTCTTCACGATAAAGCGCCGCCTGTTTTTCGGCGGTGCGGAAGTGGCTTGAAACATAGAGCTTCACCCCGGTTTCCTCACTTACTGCGGCGGAAAGAGAGGCATACGCATCCTTCATGCAGTTATTCATCAGCACGCCGCTGTCCTTGTATTCGGAAATAGCGGGCACAAAGTCTTCCTCAAGCATATAGTCGGTGTTCACCAGCATCATGCTTTGGTCAAAGGTGATGCGTATATCCCCTTTGAGCTCTTCCATGGTTTTTTCGGTCAGCGTTTCGGTTTGCTTTTCTGTGATCTTCACTTCTCCCCGAAGAAAGCCTGCTTTTTCGGCAAGAAGGAAGAGATGATGGCGATTGGCAGATAAAAGCAGCAGCCCTGCCGTGAGGGCAAGGGCGGTAAGAGAAAGGAGCAGTGCGGTGATTGCTAATTTTTTTGAGATGATTTTTGGACGGTTCATTTGATAATTCCTTTTTTGCGGTGCGCTCTTCCCCCGAGCGGACTCGGGGGAAGAGGGGGGGAGTTTTGTTTACAAATTTTCGTTTTTGAGTGCGTCGATGGGATTGTCCTTTGCAATCTTGCCCATGGCGTAAAGCATGGTAATAAAGACCACGGCAAAGACCGAGAGGGTGGCGATCGCCATGGCTTTTATGGGCAGGACGAAGTCAATGTCCATACCGTCAGAGATCACCTTGTAGATGATCCACGTGACCCCTGCCGAAGCGGGCAGACCAAGCAGCAACGCCTTACTGCCGTAAAGCAGGCATTCATAGTTCATCATCCGATAAAAGCCCTTTTTGCTCATACCCACCGATTTGAGCATGGCAAACTCTCTTCTGCGCAGATGGATGCCCGTGGAAATGGTGTTAAAGACGTTTGCCGCGGCGATGAGGGAAATGAGCACGATGAAGCCATAGGAAAAGACCTTGATGACGGTGACAATGTTGCGGTTTTGCTCCACGTTTTCGGCAAGATTAAAGAGATCTCCCGATGCAAGCCCGTTTTCCGTTAAGAACCTTGAAAGCTCGTTGTCCGTTTCGCGGTGGTTGTTTGTGCAGATGGGGAAGGTGAGGGTCGCCGTCGCTTGCTCCTCGGGCAGGACCAAAGAGGCAAGGCTGATGGGATAGACCAGCGACAGGTTGTTGTCTACCTCGTTAAAGTAGGGGCGCTTTTTTAAGGTCGCGCCCACCGTCAGATCGCATTTAACGTAGGCTTCCTCCCTTGGCAGGATCAGATCGGTGTTGCCCTCTCCCTCGTAGTCGTATTTGTAGCTGACAAAGCGGCACATCCTCTGCCCGTTTTCGTCGGTAAATTCGCTGTCAAAATAGTAGTCGTCAAAGCTTTTGATATATTCACTGCTCACGGTGCAGGAGTCGGACTTTAACATATCGGTGTCCTCTAACCGCTCGGTTTCCACGTTAAAGGCGGTGGTGCGGTCAAAGGCAATGGCAAGGGGACGGTCTGCGTTCATAAACTTTTTTTCATCAAGACTGTTATCCCGAAGCAACTGCTTATAAGCGGCATCCTCCAAGAAAAAGACGATCACGTATTGATGAGATTTGCTCTCCTCAAGCCCTTCCACGTAAAGAAAGCCCGTTCCGCTCTGCAGATATTCGTCGGTTAAAATGCTGTTGTCAATGGTACAGCCCAGATAGTGCCGTTGCAGATAGGTAGCCTTGGTGACCCCCGTGATGCTTTTGATGCTTCCAAGCAGCTTTTCTGCCGAGAAGCCGCCCGCGCCCTCTTTAAATTCGCTGTAGAGCAGATCGTAGCCCACTCCTTCAAAGCTTTTTTCCACGGAGACAGTCAGATAGCTTGTGAAGGAGGCGGAGGAAACGAAGAGCATCACGCTCATAAAGAGGCTAAGTACGGTGGTTCGGTACTTCTTGCGGTTTCTTTTAAAATGCTTGCTTGCAAGCACACCCGGAAGCCCGAAGAGGGCGTAGGTGATCTTTGAGGTGCGGGTCTTTTTGCTCTTGATGTCGGTGTTTTGTCTGATCGCCTCCACGGCAGACACGCGGGAAGCCCGCAGGGAGGGGATAAACGCCGAAATAAGCACGGTGAGAAGCGATAAAAGCAGGCTGAGGGACAGGGCACCGGGGGAGAGCACCAGACGCATGGGAATGTCCAAGCCTGTGAGGGAAGAGATCTTTTCCCCAATGAAAAAGAAGGTGATGCCGATGCCCGATATGCCAAGGAGCAGTCCTGCGGGAATGCCCACGGCGCTGACGGCAAGAGCTTCGTAAAGGACGGTGGCGCGCAGTTGCTTTGCGGTGGCACCCACCGAGGAAAGCAGACCAAACTGTCGTGTGCGCTCGGAAACCGAAATGGCAAAGGCGTTGTAGATCAGCGACACCGAGCCAAAAACGGTCAGCGTTAAGATGATGGCGGCAAGACCGTAGAGCACGGAGGTCACCGAGCCGATGGCAGACACGCCCGAGAACATCAGCACGTCGTCGTTTGTTGCCCCCCTCAAAGCCGTATTCCTCCATAAAGTCGTAGATCTTTTCGGGATTTTTCAACTTAAAAAAGAGGGTGATCTGTCCTTCGGGTGCTTCCGCGCGGGTAAAGGCGCCCGCGCCGTCGGGTAAAAGCCCCGCAAAGCCCCATTGCTCTGCAATGCCGACCACGGTGTAGCTACGGTGAAGATCTTCGCCCTCGGGGGTCTGCAGAGTCAATTCTAACGCGTCGCCCGGCTTGATGGACAAGCCGTTTCGTTCAATGTAGGCTGTCGAAAGGATCAGCTCATTTTCCTTTTCGGGAAATCTGCCGGTTGTCAAATGAAGGGACAGCAGTGCTTCCGCATCGGTCCCCAGAGCGGTCACTTGAAGTGCCGTTTGTCCGCTTTCTTCGTCTGTGAGGGCAACGCCCACCGTTTTTGCAAACACTGCCTTTTTTACGCGGCTGTCCTTTGAAACCTTTTCAAATGTTTGCACGCTTACTTCCTGCGCCCTTCCGTGCCAGTCGCCGTCCACGTAGACGGTACTGCGCCGTGCAAAATCGGTGGCGCTGGAAACGGAGGCGGCAACGGCACAGATGAGAGCAGTTGAGAGCATGATACCCACCACCGTCACGGCGGTGCGTACCTTGTTTTTAAAAAGCTGCTTTAGGGTGATCTTCAAAAAAACGTTCATCACGTCACCCCCTCTTTGCCCCCGGTGTCACGGGTGATCCTTCCATCTTCAATGGAAATGATCCTGTCTGCCTGCAGGGCGATGCTCTCATCGTGGGTGATGACGATCAGCGTCTGACCATATTTCTTGTTGGAGGTCTTTAAAAGCTCCAAGATCTCTTGGCTGTTTTTGGAGTCCAAATTGCCTGTGGGCTCGTCGGCAAGCACCACGGCGGGGGCGTTCATCAGCGCTCTGCCAATGGACACTCTTTGCTGCTGCCCGCCCGAGAGCTGATTGGGCAGGTGGTGTTCTCTGCCCTTTAGTCCAAGGGTGGCGATCAGCTCCTTCAAACGATCTCCATTGACCTTTCTGCCATCCATTAAGACGGGCAGGGTGATGTTTTCACTGACGTTCAAAACGGGTATAAGGTTGTAAAACTGATAAATTAACCCCACCTGGCGGCGTCGAAAGACGGCAAGCTTCTCTTCGCTCTGTGCATAAACATCGCATCCGTCCATAAAGACCTTGCCCGAGGTGGGTCTATCCACGCCTCCCAAAATATGAAGAAGGGTGGATTTGCCCGAGCCCGAGGGACCGATGATGGCAACGAACTCCCCTTTGTTTACCGAAAAGGAAACACCGTCCAAGGCGTGCACCTTGTTTGCGCCCGTTCCGTAGGTCTTGCGCAAATTTTCCACTCTTAAAATTTCCATGTTCCTTCCTCCTTGAAGTGTTTTTTCTTTACGGTCACAGTATAGCATCGGGGAGTGACTTTGGGGTGACTTCAAAATGACAGTTTTGTCACTTTGGGGCTTTTTGAGGACTTTTTTAAGAGAAGCGTTTCAAATCACGCCCTTGTAGATGCGCAGGGTAAAGAGCGCTCCGCCCGCCTTTTTGTTTTCTGCCTTGATGGTGCCGTTTTGCTCCTGCAAAATGGACTTTGCCAGAGCAAGACCGATGCCAAAGCTTTTGTCATCCGAGTTTTTACCTTTATAGAAGCGCTCAAAAATATGGGGCAGATCCTCTTTTGCAATACCGCATCCGCTGTCGCTTACCGTAATTTGCGAAAAAAGGGGCGTTTCTTGCGCGGTGATCTCAAGGTGTCCACCTGCGGGGGTATGCTCCATACAGTTTTTTACCACGTTTGAAAGGGCTTCGCCCGTCAAGGCGGGATCGCAGAAGATCTGTCCCTGCGCCCTAATCGTTAGGGTCTGCTCCTTTAATTCTATAGGAATCAAAAGAGGGCTGATGGCGCTGTCGATGAGATCTTTTAAGGGAATCTCTTCGGGCTTGAAAAGGGCGGTGCCTGCATCCAGCTTTGACATCTTCAAAAGAGCGGTGATCAGCCACTCGATGCGGGAAAGCAGACCGTTTAATTCAGCAAGAAGTCTGCTTCTCTGATCGGGCGAGAGCCGTTTATCTTCCAAAAGAGCCAACAGCAAATTGATGGAGGTCAGCGGCGTGCGGATCTGATGGGAAATATCGGCAATGGCGTTGGCTAAATAGATCTTGTCCTCTTTTAAAAGACGCTGTTGTTCTCGCAGGCGCACCGTGGTCTTATAGAGCTGGCTTTCAAGAATGCCAAGCTCCCCCTCGGCGGCGCGGTCAAAGCTTAAGCGGTCCTCGCCGTGTAAAATGCGATCAAGGGTCAAAGACAGCTCTTCGATGCGTTTATAGCGTCTTGCAGTGAAAAAAAGATAGAGGGCGCAAAAGAGCAGGCTGAACACAAGGGCAAGCACGCCAAAGCGCAGGTCAAGAAGAAAGGCAAGGGTGATGAAGAGGGCGCTGATGATGAGAAAGCAGAGAAGGGCTCTTTTTATCTCGGGATTTTTTAAAAATTTCATGTTAGTCTACCTTGTATCCTATTCCTCGAACGGTCTTGATGATCTGCGGATCTTTGGGGTCGTCCTCTACCTTTTCTCTCAGGCGCTTGATGTAGACAGTCAGCGTGTTGTCGTTGACAAAATCGCCTGCCATGTCCCAAATAGCTTCAAGGAGTTTACTG
>JAFTMP010000110.1 GCA_017452335.1 Clostridia bacterium | reverse complement strand
GTAAAAAAAGAAAAACGGGCTTCTTAAATGTCTTTCCATTTAAGAAGCCCGCCTTTATTTATGCTTTTCGAAGGACCGCCTTTTGCTTTTCCGTCAGCTTTTTGCTGTCCAGTGCCTTTTGTCTTGCCATTTTTAAAATGGGCTCCTTTAAAAGGGGCGCGGTGAAATAGGGAAGGATCTCCTCATAGCGGCGGCACGGTGCCTCGGCAAAATACCAGGCGATCATCATTTGCTCGTAGTATTCATGGCTGTTTATTGCCGCAAGATGCGGGGGATCTGCGGGATCAAAGGAATCTTCAAGAAAATGGAGCATCAGTGCCTCCATGGCAAAGCGGCGGGTGTAAAGATGAGGGGCGTGAAACCAGCGCTCAATATGTGTTCGCAAAGCCGTCTTGTCCTTTTTAAAGTATTTGGGGCGCAGGGAGTCGCAGGTTGCCCAGTTGTCCACGTGGGGCAAAAAGGCATCAAGTGCATCAAAAAGGGCTTGCCCCTCATAATCTGCGATCAAAAAAGCGTGCAGATTGTTTTCCTCATAATAAAAATGGGGCAGTTCTTTAAGAAATTCGGTAGCAAGGGGCGTGTTTTTGATGTTTTTGGCGTATGCTCGAAGCGCGGGGGTGCGCACGCCGATGATGCGCTCGGCGCAAACAGTGGGCATGAGGGCTGATTGAAAGGCTTTGTATGCCTCGTCCTTGAGAGAAAAGAGATGGCTTTGAATGGGTGTTGGTGTGTTGTTCATAAGATTTGACAAAGGGGTTGTCTCAAACGAAAAGTTGAGACAACCCCTACCTTTAGAATTGTTTTAGATTATTCGCAGGAAATGATATACTTGTAAACGGGTTGATTGCCGGGCAGGAGGGTCACATCTGCCATGGGCAGTGCTTCTTCAAACTGAGCAGCTACCTTTTTCGCATCCTCTTCGGTCACGTCCTCGCCGTAGAAGATGGTCACCACCGATCCCTCGGTCATTTCCTCGATCATCTGAGAAAGGCACTCGGTGTCGGTGTCTGCGTAGAAGCGTACCTTGCCGTTGAGCAGTCCAAGGCTCTGACCGGTGTGGATATCCATGCCGTCTGCGGTGGAGTCGTGCACTGCATAGGTCAGAGAGAAGCTCTTGACCATGCTTGCCGCTTCGGTCATTGCCGCCTCGTTTTCCTCGGGAGAAAGGCTCTCGTCAAAGGCAAACATGCAAGAGATACCCTGGGGAATGGTCTTGGTTGCCAGCACGATCACTCTCTTCTCGGTAATCTCCTTGGAAGCCTGCAGAGCTGCCAAATACACATTGGAGTTGTTGGGCAGAACGAACACAGTTTGGGCGTTCACATCCTCAACTGCAGAAATAATATCCGCAAGGCTGGGGTTCATGGTCTGACCGCCCACCACCATGCGATCACATCCCATATCGGTAAATGCGGCGGCAATACCCTCACCTGCCGCTACAGACACAAAGCCGTAAGGCTTTGCAGGCTCCTTTTCGGGAGCGGGTGCGGGCGCTTCTTCCTTTTGCTCGTTGCTCTTTGCGGAAAGCTCGGTGTGCTGACGGCGCATGTTTTCTACCTTAATGGTCAACAGCGCGCCGAAGACCTGTGCAAGAGAGAGCACGATACCGGGCTCATTGGTGTGAATGTGCAGCTTGATGATCTCTTCATCCTGTGCAAATACCATGCTGTCGCCCATTTCGGAAAGGGTTTCCCGCAGGCTTTCAATGCGCTCCTCTGTGCACAGCTCGGGATCCTTTTCAATGATACATTCGGTGCAGTAGCCAAAGGTGATCTCGCCGGTATCCATTGCGGAGAAGTCTGCCGCGCTTGCAGTCTGAGGACGTGCGGTGCCGGTATAGGCAACGGCGTTGTTGTTCAGCGCCGCTCTCATGCCGTTTAAGATGGCAACAAAGCCACTGCCGCCTGCGTCAACCACGTTGGCGCTCTTTAACACGGGCAACATTTCGGGAGTCTGCTCTAAAGTGGTGGTTGCCACGTCCAGCATGTAAGACAGCAGTCCCGCAGGGTCGTTTTTAAATTCGTCCCCTGCCTTTTCAAGAGCCTTTTCAGCAGAAACTCTCATAACGGTGAGGATGGTACCCTCCTGCGGGGACATGACCGCACCGTACGCGCTGTCCACGCCGCTCTGGAATGCCTTTGCAAGGCTGACGGAGTCTGCCTCATCACATTCGTCCAGTGCTTTTGCCATACCCTTGAAGAAGAGCGAGAGAATAACGCCCGAGTTTCCTCTTGCCGCCATCAGCATCATACGGGAGATCTGTGCCGCGCAGTCAGAAAGCTTGTCGGGCAGATTTTCTGCCTTTTCACGTACCACGCCGATGGTCATGCTCATGTTTGAGCCGGTGTCGCCGTCGGGAACGGGGAATACGTTTAAGTTGTTGATGTCTTCCTTTTGGTTTTCCAGGGCGTTTGCCGCCGAGATCACCATGTTACCATACATTTTGCCGTCAATGCCTGCCATTATCGGTTACCTCCTACAAAAAACAGTGCCAGTGTTCCGGGACCGCTGTGTGCGCCGATCACGGGACCGGTGTAGCCAATGACTACTTTCTTAAAGCCATATTCCTTTTGAATGAGATCGGAAAGAAGCTGTGCATCCTCGATGCAATCGCCGTGGCAGATATATGCCACCTCGGGGGTTTCGGGCAGCTCTCTGCCCTTGATATAGTTTGAAAGTGCCGCGATGGACGCTTTTCTTCCTCTTGTTTTTCCGATGGACACCAAATGTCCCTCGCTGTCTACGTGCAGGACGGGCTTAATGTTCAAAAGACCTCCCACAAGTGCGGTTGCCGCGCTGACTCTGCCTCCTCTTTTCAGATAGACCAGATCCTCCACCGTGAAGGTGTGGCAGATGTGCTGCACCAGATCGGTGGCATAAGCGTGTACCGTTTCAATATCAGCGCCCTCGTCAGCCTTTTTGGCAACTAAATACACAAAGAGCGCACCGCCCATGGAAGCGCACAGGCTGTCTACGGTGAGGATCTTTCTCTCGGGATATTCCTCCATCACGGTCTTTGCGGCAAGGTGGCCGTTGTGCCAGGTGGCACTGAGCCCCGAGGAGAAGCCCAAATAGAGCACGTCCTTTCCTTCCTTTGCGTAAGCACGGAAGGTCTCTTCAAACTTGCCCACCGAGCATGCCGCGGTGGTGCCAACAGCGCCCCCTCTCATGCGGTTGTAAAAGTCAGTACAGGTAATTTCCCGCTCATCCGGATAGTTCAGGTAATCCTTTTCTTCAATTGTTAAAACCAGGGGCAGAACGTCTACCTTGGTTTCTTCCACCAGCGCAGGGGTCAAGTCCATTGCCGAGTCGGTGATGATTTGAAATGTTCTCATAGCTTTTTGTTGCGCTTGCGCGCTCCTTTCGTTAGTTCGGGTATGATCACTCTAATTGAGAATTATGCTGAATTTATGCACTGCCTGTGGCAGTGTGTTTACTGATTGGAGGAATCGGGCGTCTTTCCTGCAATGACCTTGGACATTTCCGCCGCCTCTTCATAGGAATTGCGGCGATATTTTCCGTCGGCATCGCGGAAGAGATACAAATGTCCGTCATCCATGCGGTAGATCTTGTCTGCCCGTTCGGCAATGCTGATATCGTGGGTTACCATGATGATGGTCTGCCCGATGGTTTTACGGGTCTCCAGCAGAAGCTCCAGCACCTCGTCGGCATTTTCTCTGTCAAGGTTGCCCGTGGGCTCGTCTGCAAAAAGTACCTGGGGACGGTTAATCAGCGCCCTTGCAATGGCAACGCGCTGCTGCTGACCGCCCGAGAGCTCGTTTGGCAGGTGATTGAGCCGGTCGCCCAGCTTTAATCCATCAATCAGCTTTTTTAAGTGCTCCTCATAGCGGATCTCCTCCCGGTCACACATCACGGTGGGCACGAGAATGTTTTCAAGTGCGGTAAACTGCGGGATCAGATTGTGCTTTTGGAAGACAAAGCCGATGAACCGTCCGCGAAAACGGCTGAGCTCGTCTGCTTTCATTTTGGTCAGATCGTTTCCTCTGATCTTGACACTGCCGCTGGTAGGGCGGTCAAGTCCTGCAAGAATTTGCAAAAGAGTACTTTTACCCGAGCCGGAAGTACCGATGATGGCGATAAATTCGCCGTCCTCAGCAGAAAAATCCACACGGTTTACGGCGTACAGCTTGTTTTCTGCCTGCACATACAGTTTGATGAGATCTTTTGCTTCAAGAATTGCCATAGTGTTTGTACCGTGGCTTTCATTTTGTGAAAGCATCCTTTCTGTTGGAATGGGGATCGGTTGCTTTAAAAGTCAGTCGCTATGTTTCGTATCGTCTTATCAGTATTTGCCAAAAATGAAGTAATATCGCTTAAATCTCGTCCACCTGCGTAAAATCTGCGGCGATATGGTCGTTTGTACGCTTTTGGTACAGCCAAGCGCATAAGAACACCTGCAGGAAGGAGAAGAGCACTGTTAAAACCAGCCCTACAAGGAAGGGAATAGGCATGATGGTGGGATAGAACACAGATGCCTTTCCATCCGAGAAGAGTCCGAACACAAGGGGAGAATTGAGGATCTTGCACAGCAAGTGAATGATCCCCACGGTGCCCAAAGCATAGGTGATGCCCGAAAGTGCGGCAAGCACCGCGCCGTCTGTCAAAAAGATGGCTTTCAGGTCCTTTGCGGTGGCGCCCACTGCCCGCAGGACGTCAAATTCCAGGAGTCTCTTTTGATAGAAGAGGATCTGTGAAAAGAACCCTGCAATGGGAGAAACGGCAAAGACCAGGCAAGAGAGCACCAAGATCATGCCATAGCTGTTTTTGCCTGCCGTGATTTTCTCATCCATGGAGCCGTAGTCCATGTCTATTGAGATACCGCAGGAGGCACCGGCATTGCTGATATAGTTTTGCACCAGCTTGGTAAACAGCTCTTTGTTGTCGCTGTTTTCCATGTGCACCTGAATTTTGGAGTAATCGGGCTCACAGCCCATCACTGCCCGATAGCCGCTGGCGCGCTCTTCGCCCGAGACGGTGGGCAGGTACACCAGCATATTGGTATAATCGGAATAGTTGGTCACCACCGCCGCCACCTTAAAGGCGCGGTAGGTGTATACATAGCCGCTTAGTCTTTGCTCAAAGGTGCTGATCCCGTTTTCATTGTAGATCTCCACCCCTGATTTGCGCACGTAGTCTACGGGAAGCATCACGGTGTCCCCCGGCTTTATAGAGTTTGCCTTTTTGTTTGCAAGGCTGGTGGAAACGATCACAGTGTCGGGATCGGTGAGAAGCAGGGAGGGATCGCCCTCGTATTCATAAGCGTAAATATCGTCAAAGCACTTTGCGCTGTCCTCGTCGTAAGGGCGGATCTCCAGCACGTCCGTTGCCGAAAACTTCTCGTTTCCGGGGCAAACGGTGTAGGCGCCTGATTCGATGCGGTTGGTGGGAATGGCAATGTGGGGACGAAGAACCCCATCGGAGTTATAGGAATCGTCCACATCGGCGTAAGGATCGGCGGCTGTTTTTTCAAGAACATACCCGCCTAGATTTAATTTTTTGCAGTTGACATCCAAAAATGCTGCAAAGTGATCGTAATTGGCGTTTTGGTTTAGAGACAGCGTGATATCTGCCTTGGCTTTGTCCACGCGCACTGCGTAGACGTCTGCAAGATAGCATCCTGCGTTAAAGAGGATGGCAAAGGATACGGTGGAAAGTAAAAGCAGTGCAATATAACTGCGGAAACGCCACAGTGCCCAGCCCTCAATATACAGCGGGGATCTTTTCAAGAAGATCTTGGATTTGCGCACCGAGCGCAGATAGTTGGAGTTGTCCTGTGCCTTCATGAGCTTTGTGGGCACGCCCAGTGCCAGCACGCGCATGGGTAAGAGCAGTGCCAACAGCGAGCAAATCAGCGGCAAAACCAGCATCAACAAAAGCGACAGGGGATAGAAGCCGAAGGGCTGACCGAAAGGCAGGTAAAGAAGTGCCGAGATCAGATACGTGAGGGGCAGGGCGGGGAGAAAGGAGAGCAGTGCAATGAGCAGAACCTCGTAAAAGGCGCTTTGCGTCAGCTTTTTAAAGTCACCGCCGAATGCCATGTAAATACTGTACGTGAATTTAAAGTGATTGATACGGATACGGAAAAGTGCCATGAGCAACAGGAACGACAGCCCCATGAGCAGTACCAGCAGTGCAATAAAGCCCGGGATATCCTCACCCAGCGAAACGTGATGGCTGTACAGCGGGGTTACGATCAGCGCTACCCGCACGGAGCTCTCATTGATCTGATCGATCACCTCTGCTGTGAAGCGGGAACGGGCGTTTTTCAGATCTCCCTTAAAAAGGACCTGCATTTTTTCCTGGTTGATGATGGTGAAATACACCTCGTCCGAAGCGAGGGCGCGGTTATAAGCGTTGCGCAAAATATTGGTATCTTCGCTCCTTGCTCCAAGAACATAGGCGTGGTAGGTATACCCTGCATCTTGAATGATGGATTCTTGCACTTTTCTGTTATTTTGAAAGGAGATGGTGATCACGCCGAAGAGCAGCTCCACCATAATCAGCGCAAGGAAAAAACAGATATATTCCTTGAAATTGCTTTTGACCGTCTTGAAAGCGCCTTTCATGTTGCGCTTGAAATTCATTATGAATATGCTCATGACTCGTCTTATCCTTTCGTGATTGCTGTTTTGCTTCAAAACAGAAAAGAACGCAGGGGCATGCAAAACATTACATCATATTATACCATAGAAATGCGCCCTTGTCAAGAATGCAGATGTTGAAAATACAACAACTAATGATGCGGAAAGGCGTTTGTTTTTATACGGCGTTTAAAAATATTTAAACACAAAAGAAGCCCTTCAAGTCACCTTGAAGGGCTTCGGCGGAAAAAATGCCGATTATCTCTCAATGTAAGCGTCTCTTTCAGCGCCTACGGAAACATACTTAATGGGACAGCCTGCCAGCTCTTCCAAAGCAAGTACATAG
>JAFTMP010000109.1 GCA_017452335.1 Clostridia bacterium | reverse complement strand
TCCTGCTCGTGCACGGCTTCTGCATAGCTGACGGCATAATAAGTGCCGTCGGAGAGCAAATAATGCTTTTCAAAGGCGGTTCGTTTGCTTTCGTCCTCCGATACCACGGTAACGCCTTCCGGTACTGTGCCTTGCTCCTCTGCCGCGGGCGCTTCCACTGCCCACAGCGAAAAGGTGGGCAAAAATAGGAGGATACCAGCAAAAGAGACGTGAAACGAATGACTTTCAGAACTCGATTTTTCATAACGGTCCTCCTTATTAAATTTATTGGGATTTTCTCCCAACCTTATTTTACCATATTCAAAAGAGCAAGTCAACATCCTACTGAAAATGTTCAAATTTCCACCTTTTGCACAAAACCAATTAGAGAAATTTGTGCAATATCACGAACAGACATTAAAAAGGGCACCGGTTGCCCAAGCAGGTACAAAAGCAATACGCTTTATCGTTTGTGCAAAAAAGCGAGGCGCTTGCGCACCTCGCTTTCATAGGAATTCAATTATTCAGCGTCTTCGCTTGCGGGTTCAACGCTTTCGGGAGCCAGCAGAGCACGGATAGAAAGGGAGATCTTCTTCTTTTCTTCGTCAATGCCTACGATCTTCGCGTCAACTACCTGACCGATCTGCAGCTCGTCAGCGGGCTTTTCCACTCTCTTATCAGCGATCTGAGAAATGTGGATCAGACCGTCAGCACCGGGCAAAACTTCTGCAAATGCACCGAAGCTCATGAAGGAAACGATCTTTACAGGCGCAACATCACCAACTGCATACTTGGTGGTGAACTGTACCCACGGATCATCCTCTGCCTTCTTGTAGCCCAGAGAAATTCTCTTCTTTTCGCGGTCGAAGGACTTCACGTAAACAGTGATGGTCTGTCCAACGCTAACCACTTCGGAGGGATGCTTGATCTTTGCCCAGGTCAGCTCGGTGGTGTGAACCATACCGTCGATACCGCCCAGATCAACGAATGCACCAAAGGAGGTCAGGCTCTTAACAGTACCGGTATAGCTCTTGCCCTCTTCGATGGTTGCCCAGAACTCTTCCAGCTTTGCCTTTCTCTCTTCTCTTTCAACAACACGGATAGAGCCTACTGCTCTGCTCTTCTCGGGATCCATGTCGATGATCTTGAAGCGTACGGTCTTGCCCTTCAGGGTGTTCAGATCGCCATCCTTGGGAACGCCGCTCTGACCTGCGGGGATGAACACACGGTTGTACTTGCAGGAAACAACGAGACCGCCCTTTACAACGTCAGTTACCTTACCGGAAAGGATCTCGCCTGCCTCAGCAGCGTCAGCGATCTTGCGGAAGCTGTTGGTGCGCTCTGCCTGCTTTACAGACAGCACTGCCATGCCTTCCACGTCGGATACTCTGGTTGCTCTTGCTACCACGGTATCGCCTACCTTGTAGACCTTGGTCAGATCCACGCTGGAATCTTCAGCAACTTCGTCGTAGGGAATTACACCCGTCACTTTAGCGCCTAAGTCCACAGTCAGTTCCGCAGCCGAAACAGATGTGATCACACCGGTAACCGTATCCCCTGTATTTAAAGTTCTGAATGATTCATTCAGCAGTTCTTCAAAATTTTCATTTTCAAGAATTTCGTTCATTTTCTTATGAACCTCCTCTATTATTCTGTCGGGCGTTGAAGCACCGGCAGTTATTCCAAGTTTATGTACCTCCAACGGGATTTGGGAAGAGACGATGCATCCTCTGCAAGATAAGCACGGGGGGCGCTGTTTACGGCAATGTCGTAAAGCTTCATGGTGTTGGAGCTTTCTTTACTGCCGATGATCAGCATCGCGTCGCACTCCTTGCAAAGCTGCACTGCTTCCTTTTGTCGGTTTTCGGTCACACTGCATATTGTATCAAAAATTTTCGCATTTGTACAGATGTTTTTGAAAAATTTTTGACATTTTTCCCACTCAAATAATTTTTGTGTGGTCTGAGAAACCATAATTATGGGTTTATTTTCCAATTTTTGGTTTTTTAGTTCCTCTGCGCTCTCCACAACCAGCACCTCTCCTCTGGCATAAGAGCAGATTCCCTGCACCTCCGGATGCACCCTTGAGCCAAACACCACCAGGGTATGCTCCGGAGTAGTATTTTCGGTGACGATGTGATGGATCTTTCGAACATAGGGGCAGGTGCAGTCCACCACCTCAAAAAGAGGACAGCGGCTCTGCATTTCTTTGAGCTGATCCAGCAGATCCTTGGTCACTCCGTGTGCCCGCAGGACCACTGTTTGCTTTTTGCCTGCCAGTGCCCGCCGAAAAACTTCTTCAAGGTCCGCGCGGTCAATGACCGCCACGCCCTTTTGCGCAAGCTCTGCCGTCACGGTACGGTTGTGAATAAGCATACCCAGAGTGGAAATTTCCCCTGCGCTCTGCTCTTCAAGCAGCTTGTAGACGGTGGACACCGCCCGCATCACACCGGGACAAAAGCCCGCGTACTTTCCGATGACTATTTTCATTTTACACCATTTTCTTTGCGGCTCTCTTCATACAGCGCGCAAACACGGTCAAACGCCTGCTCGGTGATCTTTCCATATTGTTCCTTGGTTGCCCCATCCTTGGTATATTCCTCAAAGGGAATGGGCTTACCAAAGCGCACCCTGGTTTTATGGAAGAGCTTTAATTTATGCCCTTCGGTCTCAATGCACACCGGAAGAATGGTTGCCTTGGAGCGCACCGCGATCATGGCAATGCCGCCGTGCAGCTTCTCATAGGTCTCTTTGGGGTGCACCCGCGGGCATCTGGTGCCCTGGGGAAAAATACCCATGATCTCACCTTCCGAAAGGATGGAAATGGCTTTTTTAATAGCACCCACGTCCATGCCTGCCCGATCCACGGGAAAAGCACCGCAGGTTGCGATCAGCTTTCCAAGAAAGGGCATACTGAACGCCTCTTTTTTTGCCATAAAACGGATCTGTCTGGGAGTGGAAGAGATCAGCACCAGCACGTCCATCATGGCAGTGTGGTTACTGCACAGGATCACCGGTCCGTTCTTGGGGATATTCTCCGTTCCCGTCACCTTTACTCTGTAAAGGGGTCCCGAGATCACCCGTCTGAGCGTCTTATATAAAAACTGATATACGTTCATTCCTTGATGATTCCTTCGATGATTTGAATTGCCGCCTGCAGGGTCTCTTCTCTGTTAAGCCCGGAATTGTCTAACAGCACCGCATCCTCTGCGGCAACAGCAGGGGCAGTGGTGCGGGTTCTGTCATTCTCGTCCCGCTTATTCATATCGGCAAGCACCTCTTCCACAGAGGTATCAATGCCCTTTTCCTTCAGTTCAATACAGCGTCTCTCGGCTCTTGCGCGGTTATCCGCCACCAAGAAGATCTTCACCTGTGCGTCGGGCAGGATCACCGTACCGATGTCTCTGCCATCCATGATTACAGAGTGCTCTCTTGCAATGGATCTTTGAGTCTCCAAAAGGAAGCTTCTCACCGGGGGAAATGCTGAAACAGCAGAAGCATACATGGAGATCTCGGGGGTGCGGATGAGATCGCTCACATCCTCTCCGTTTAACAGCACCCGCTGTCCTTCCGAAGAAAACGCCAGCGATACATTGATCCCATCAAGCAACCCGCAAATCTTCTCTACCTCTTCAAGGGCAATGCCCTGTCTTTGTGCATAAAGCCCAATGGCTCTGTAAAGTGCGCCGGTATCTACATGAATGATACCGTAATGCGCGGCAAGTGCTTTGGCAAGGAAGCTCTTCCCTGCCCCGGAAGGTCCGTCAATTGCAATCTTCATGTTTTTTCCATTCCTTTCGTGACTTACTTGATGATTGATCTACTCAATTTCTGCCATGGCTTTTGCCGCAAGCACCGCGGTGGCAAAGGCGATCTGCAAGTTAAAACCGCCGGTGTAGCCGTCCACATCCAGCACCTCGCCTGCAAAATACAGCCCCTTAACGAGCTTACTTTCCATGGTCTTGGGATTTACCTCTTTTACGTTCACACCTCCCGAGGTAACGATCGCCTCGGCAATGGGGCGAAAGCCCTTAACGGTGAGTCTGAAATGCTTTAAGAGCCGCACCAGCTCGGCACGCTCTTCCTTTTTAATAGAATGCACCTTGCGCGCAGGGTCAATGCCCGACAGCGACACGATCACGGGGATCATTTTGGAGGGCAGAAGCGCCCCCAGTGCATTGGCAAAATCCTTATTGATATTTTGCGAAAAATCGGCAAGCAAGCGCTTGTCCAGCTGCTCCTCGCTCAGTGCGGGCTTTAGATCCAGCTCAATGCGGTATTTTCCCGCCTTCATCTCCTTCATGTGAGCAGAGGAAGATAAAATCATGGGTCCCGACAGACCAAAATGGGTAAACAACAACTCGCCGAAATCCTCAAACACCTTTTTTTCACTTTCGGTATTATAAAGGGAAAGTGCCGTGTTTTTCAGCGAAAGTCCCTGCAGGGCTTTGCATACATGTCCATAACACTCCACCGGCACAAGAGAGGGCTTGGGCGCGATGATCTCATGCCCCAGCGCCTTTGCCAGCTTGTATCCGCTGCCATCAGAGCCGGTTAAGGGATAGGACGCACCGCCGGTCGCCAGCAGTACCGCATCGCCCTCAAAGCTTCTGCCTCCTGCTCGTACGCCCACTGCACGACCGTCTTTCACAAGGATCTCTTCAACCTTTCGCTGTTCGATCCTGCAATCTCCCTGCGCTAAGCGCGCCGTCATTGCCTTGATCACGTCTGCCGCTTTATCCGACACCGGAAAGACTCTGTTGCCTCTTTCGGTTTTTAGGGCAAGCCCCAGCTCGTTTTCAAAATAAGACATGGTGGCGGAGGGTGGAAAATTTCCCAGCGCCCCATATAAAAACTTCGGGTTGGTGGGCACATTTTCAAGAAACGCCTTGAAATCGCAGTTGTTGGTCAAATTGCATCTGCCCTTGCCCGTGATGGCAAGCTTTCTGCCCATGCGGTCGTTTCGTTCCACGATCTGCACGGCATGACCCTCGTCAAGCAATTTACACGCCGCCATCATCCCTGCGGCACCGCCTCCGACGATCACTGCTTTCATCGCCGCACCTCCCCTCACAACGAGCATTATTCTCTTTATTATACCCTCAAAAGCATCCTTCTGTCAAGTGCTCTTTTTCAGTTTTTAGCTCAATTTTCGTTTTTTAAATTTCCTGCAATACCACATTCAAGCACTGTGCGGCTTCTCTTTTCAAAGATGCAAAAAGCTGACCGCGAAGCCGAAATAGATGAGCAGTGACATGGCATCCACCAGAGTACTGATAACAGGTGCCGCCATGACAGCAGGGTCAAGGCGCACCAGCTTTGCAAGGAAGGGCAAAAGACAACCAACCGCCTTTGCCATGAGCACGGTGAGCGCCAGCGTCAAGCTGACCACCAAAATGACCCAAACGGTCACATCGGGATTGGCAAAGAGCAAACGGTCCACCAACAGCATTTTCAGCGCATTACAAAGCGCCAAAAGCACGCCGCAAATACCGCCTACCGCGATCTCCTTTAAGAGCACGCGAAGGGCGTCCTTGGGGACTAAATCGCCCAAAGAAAGACCGCGGATCACCGCAACCGATGCCTGCGCACCGGAGTTACCGCCGCTGTTCATAAGCATGGGAATAAAGCCGATAAGCACGGCACACGCCGCCAGCTTTTCTTCAAAGGAGGAAATGATCGCGCCCGTGAAGGTGGCAGACAGAGTCAAGAGCAACAGCCATGGGAAGCGCGCTTTGAAAAGCGTAAAGACAGAGGTCTTGGTATAGGTGGTTTCGGTAGGCGCGGTTGCCGCCATTTTGGAGAAGTCCTCTTCGCTCTCCTCGCTGATGATGTCAAAGGCGTCGTCCACCGTGACGATGCCCACCAGCAGTCCGTCCTTATCCACCACAGGCAGTGCCATCAAGCCGTATTCGCGGATGCGGTTGGAAACCTCCTCTTTATTTTCATCGGTATGCGCCACGATCAGGTTGGTTTCCATCAGCTCCCCAACGGTAGCGTCCTGCTTTGCAAGAAGCAGATCCTTTACCGTGACCACGCCCACCAGCTTTCTGCCGGGCACCGTCACGTAGCAGGTGTAGATCGTTTCACTATCGGTCCCCACCCGTCTGATCTTATCAAAGGCTTCCGAAAGGGTCATGGCGGCGCGCAGAGCGATATACTCAGTGGTCATCACCGAGCCCGCGCTGTCCTTGGGGTATTTTAAGATCTCATTGATATCGTTACGCATGGCAGGGTCTGCCGAGGCAATGATCTTTTTCACCACCCCTGCGGGCATCTCTTCGATCAAGTCTACCGTATCGTCTACATACATCTCGCCCACCAGCGCCCGCATTTCGCTGTCTGAAAAGCCTAAGATCAAGCGCTCCTGCAGGTCAGTGCCCATTTCAAGGAAGGTATCCGCCGCTAAGCCCTTGGGTAATAATCGAAAAAGAGGAACTATTCTTTCATAGGGTTGTTCTTCCAAGAGCTGTGCCAAATCCACTGCATATTCTTGGGAAAGCGCCTGCTTGATTGCCGCATAACGCTTTTGTTCAATGAGCGCATCCAATTCTTCTGTTGTGATCGTTCTCATTTTCTCTTCCTCTCTTTCTCTTTTACTACAAAATATGAAGGGACTGCCAAAGCAGTCCCTTTCAGGTTGACCGATCAGGTCATTTTAACAGGTTCGATGGTTCCCTCTTTACTAAATGTCATCTTGTCAATGGAGAGCATGCGGTGATGGGGGTTACGGTCGCCCACTGTTCTTCTGTGATACACGATCAACCAATCATCCTCGCTTCCTTCCACCTTCAGATAGCCGTGATGTCCGGGACCGTCTGCCACAGGGGGCTGAGCCGACAAGATCTTGGATACCGGTCCAAAGGGTCCTTCGGGCGTTTCTGCAATACAAGTGCAAACGCCGTAGCTTTCGTCTGTCCAATTGCCCGTGCTGAACATGAAATGGTATTTTCCGTCTCTCTTCAGCATGCAAGGACCTTCCACATAACCCTTGGGGGTGATCTCCATAAACAGCTCCCCGTTTGAAAGGGGCACAAATCCGGTCATTTCCTCGTTCATCTTTGCCAGCACGCAGTGACCCCATCCGCCAAAATACAGATAGATGTCATCGCCATCCTTAAAGAGATGGGCATCGATAGGCTGTGCGCCAAACACAAAGCGGTCAAGCAAGGACTTGCCCAGATATCCCTTAAAGGGACCCATGGGAGAATCGGAAACAGCGATCTCAAGACCGCCCACTTCCTCGTCCTTCTGAATGTTATTGGAGGCAAAAACCAGATAGTATTTATTGTTTTTTTCAATAATGGTGGGTGCCCACACCGCGTGGGTCACATAAGGGAAGGTAGACATATCCAAAATATTTCTGCCCACCTGCCAGTTTTCAAGATCGGTGGAATACACCACGTCCAAATTGAGCTGTTCCTTAAAGGGTAACGAATGGGTCACGTAAATATAATACGCGCCTTCGTAATATCTCGCTTCGGGATCGGCATACCAACCGTTGACGATCGGGTTACTACTCATATAAATCAATCTACCTCTTTTCTCAATGATTATTCTTTTTATTGGTATTTCACGGCGTGATCACCGCAACGCGGTCATTTTTACCGTAATCCTTATAAATTTCAAGACCAAAGCCCCGTGCACCGCAAAGCTCCTCCATGAGTGAGCGCTGATCGTATCCGATCTCAAAAACGATCCTTCCGCCCTCCTTTAGGTGGGCGCGTGCTTCGTCTAAGATCTTTCTGTAAAAGTCGCCGCCGTCAAGCCCGCCGTCAAAGGCAATACGGGGCTCAAAGGAGCATTCCTTTTCCAGTGTGTCCACCACGGTGCTTTGCACATAGGGGGGATTGGAAACGATCACATCAAAGCGCCCCTCGGGCAGACCCTTCATTAAATCTCTTTGCTCAAAAGAGCAGCGCTTTAAAACACCGTTGCTCTGCGCGTTTTCCTTTGCAATTTCCAGGGCGTTTTCACTGATATCCACCAGAAGCGCGCGGGTGTTTTTGCTGTGGCAAAGACTTGATATGGCAATGCAGCCCGACCCTGTGCAAAGATCAAGCAGCTCCCCGCCTGCAGGCAAATGGGCAAGCACCTTCTCCACCACCCGCTCGGTATCGGGACGGGGGATGAGCACTGCGGGCGTAACCTTGTAGGTCTCATCAAAAAAGACTGTCTCTCCCAAAATATAAGCAAGAGGCTCGTGCGCCGCCAGACGCGCGCGGGCATTTAAGAGCTTTTCGGGATCACTTCCAAAATACTCCAGGAGCAATCGTTCTTCCATTGAAAACATCACCATCACTCCCTTCACTATCTTGAATATGGTATCACAAAACCATCCAAAATGCAATAGTTTTTTCAAAGAAAAGATACAAAAATTAAACAGTATCACAAAAAAGTGCACGTTCCCTTCCGTATAACAAAAAGGAACGCGCGCAAGCGCTTTTGCAAAGATCATTTGTTTCTGTAAATGCTCACGCCGGCTTGGATAGCATAATGCGTAATATGTACAGTATATCCCCCATCGTTCACAGCATAATACTCGTATTGCACATCATCCTTTTCAACAATGTCCTGCGTAAAGCCGGCGCTCTTCACCTGCTGTACATACTGCAGAACCTGTGCTTTGGTGGCATTTCCCGTAATAGAAATGCCGACCACCTTGGTGCCGTCAATCAATTCGTTATCAATCGTACCGCTTGAGATCAACTCAAAGCAGGGTTTGGGCAGTATAGTGGTGAACTCATTTTCATCCCAATAGCTGTCTGTATTGCCGCCCTTGCTCCAGGTGCCGTCTACCGCCTGCACCATTTCCTCGCCCTGTGCGTTTTTGATGGTGGTCGTGCCGTCTATGCCAAAGGTCACCTGCAACCCTTCCTGCTGTGCTTCAGCGATAAAGTTCTGTTTGAACGCCTCATCCTGCAGAGCGTATACCACGTTGGTGGCACCGTTTCCGCTCATAATGGCGGCGAAGTCGATCTTTGTTTGTTGAAAAATGCTCTCCTCGTTGCCCTGCGAAGGAGCGTCGGCGCTCTCCTTCCCACCGTTTTCAGTAGAAGCGGAAGGTGCTCCGCCCTGCGCGTCGTCCTGCGTTCCCGTGGTGCTCGTTGCCGCGCAGGAAACAAAAGAAAGACAAATCAGTAAAATAAGTGCTGTTGCTGTAAATCTTTTCATATTACTTTCCTTTCTTGCATCGCATTTGTGAGTACAAATGCAGTTGGGCAGTATCCCAAACCCACCAACAAACAGAAAAGAGCAAATAATTAAAGGAAGAATCCTTCTATTCTTGTTCTTATTTTTTCTTTTGTCGATATGTCAACTCTGTTGACTCGATATGCTTTCGCTACGCTCAAGCTCGATATATCGGCGCTTTGCGCCAACTCGATATGAGATAAATCCCTCGTTTGAAAAGCAAACATATCGAGTGCGTCAGCACATATCGAACG
>JAFTMP010000108.1 GCA_017452335.1 Clostridia bacterium | reverse complement strand
CCCCTTGCCTAAAGGGGGGAGGACCATCGCGCTCGCGCGATGGTGGGGGGATATTCTCGCCTCCCTTGCCTAAAGGGAGGGGGACCACGCACGCGTGAGTTATTTTTGCTTGCGGATCAAGCATTTGTGCGGCGTGGTGGAGGGATACCGTCCCCCCTTTTTCCATGCACTTATACTCAAACGCGCAAAGAAATCTAAAAAAAGCACACCCGAAAAGCGGACTGCTTTTCGGGTGTACCGCGTATTCTTATTGTTCATCAAGACCTTGCACAAACAGTGTGCCCCATCTTGTTGCCTGCCCCTCAAACCAAACGGAATCGTAAGGGGGAAGCTTTACATTCTTGTTGATCTTTTGTCTGATGCGCCTGTACCAATAGCGCAAAAAGGAAGGAATGGAGATCACGGGGAGCATCAGCGGTCCCCACAGGCAGTTTTGCAGAGCGTGGCCGTGCTCGTGGTTTTTAATGTGGGTACTGTCGGAGCAGTCCTTCACAAAGAAGATCCCCAGCTCGGTGCCGCCCCAGCGCTTGCCCACCTCAAAATAGTAGCAATAGCCCCACTTTTTCGGTTTTTTCCCGCAAAGAAGCAGTATTCCCGCCAATATACAGCCAAGAAGTGTCACGGGCGCGCCCCAGGTAAAGGACAGCAAATAAAACAAAAATTTACTATGATGCTTTTTCATGTTCTCTCTTCCTCAAGTCACCCTTCATGCGCTCTCATCGCAAAATGCAGCCTCCAATTTGGGAAGCAGCTTGTTAAGCTCGCCCTGCACCGTTCTGTGCCAGCTTTTCAAATTCACTGCTCTTAAAGCGGGATCGGGCTCTAAACAATTCATTCGGAATTTCCAAGTAACATTCTCTAACTCGTTTGACCAAAGGAAGACAAAATCGGTGTAAATGCCCTCTTTGATCAGCTCCAGCATTTCCGATACCCGCGCATCCTTTTGGTATTTCTCGCCCAGCGTATCCGCATAATAGGTGGGCGTGACCCACTCTTTTGAATAATAGCCCATATACTCTAAGGTTGCAGTCACCGCGGGGATCTTCTCATCCCCCATGGCTTTGCAGATGGCGTATTGACACACCGTATCGCCAAGCTGGGTGCTGTAGCCAAGAGAGGGGCTGTTTTTGTCATACTGCTCATGGTCAAACATGGGCAGGGGCATGATGCAGTATTCATCCTTCATGTCGGAAAGATACTGCCCCGCGCACTGCAGCGTGTTCACCGTCACAAGCACATTGCCCATGGCAAACACATCCATAATGTAAGTATCGTCCCCTTCCCCTCCTGTAGACAACCAGGGAATGGTTGCCGTCTTGGAGTCACAAAGAAGGGTATAAAGCTTTTTATAAAAAGCCTCATTTTCCTTGGTGTCGATGGTCACGGTGGGCGTGCCATCGGCGGACCTGTTTGCAAAATTCAAATGGGAACCCGCCACAAACATATCTGCCATGACGTTGTTAAGCTGTTCATTGTAGGTAATGACACCGACCTGATCCTCGTAATCCACCTTCCCCTCAGTGTTGCCGTTGTCAATGTACACCAAAACGGAAAGCTCGATGAGAAGATCCATGGTCCAGTAACCGTTTTTCACAATGTCATAAGGGTCGCTGTAGCCGCCGGAGTGAGAGAGCTTTGCAATTTTATCGGCATATCTTGCCCAAAGATCGGTATTCACGTAAGAAACGAACATGGTGCTCGCATGGGAAAGATTCAGATCTCCCGTGAAAAAGTACGCCGTGCCCTTATAGGAAAGCTCCTCGTACAGAACTTGATCCCAGTAGGAGCGTTCAAAATTCAGATAGCTTTGCACGCCCTTGGGCAGATTGTTTAAATTGTAATAAGCGCCTCTTTTGTCTTCCTCCAAAGTCAAGCCCAGATCAAAATCTTGATAATGCCCTACCACGTCGGCAAAATAAGTCTTCGAAGCCAGCTGTAGGTTAAACGCATCCACCATAACGGATCCACCGGGATAGTATTCTGCCGCAATATCCACATTCAGCTTCTTCTCAATATATTCGTTTCGCCTTTTGATCAGCATGTTCACCGCGTTATCGGGGTCATCGTCCTCCCCTACATCAATGGAGCGCCCGTTGTGCGAGTGAGCAGAACCATGTATTGCAAAGAGGATCTTTTCGCCGTTAAAGGACACCTGCGGGAGCAACTCTTCCTCGGTGGGGCTGCCCTGCTCTTGTGAGGTGTGCGCACCTTCGCTTTCACCTTCAGACGGCTCTTCCTGCGGCTTTAAAAGCTTTAAATTGCGGCAGGAAAGAAACATCGGTGCGCCAAGGCACAAGATCAGCACCAGCGCCGCGGCTCTTAAAAATACAGATCTTTTCATGCTTATTCTCCTTTCTCCATACACAACATTCAGTCTTTTTTACAGGTCATCCGCCCAAAAATCCTTCCTCCATTTTAGGAAGCAGCTTGTCAAGCTTGCCCTGCACCGTTCTGTGCCAAGTTTTCAAATTCGCTTTTCTCAACTCTTCATTGGGCTCATCATAATTGGTTCTGAATTTCCAACCGATGTTATCCAAGTCATTGGACCAAACCCAGATAAAATCGGCATAAATACCCTTGCGGGTCAGCTCCAGCATTTCGGATACCCGCGCATCCTTTTCGTATTTCTCGCCCAACGTATCCGCATAGTAAGCGGGTGTGACCCACTTTTTCGAATAATAACCCATATACTCTAAGGTTGCCGTGACCAAAGGGATTCTCTCATCCCCAATGGATTTGGGAATGGCATACTGGTTTACCGAATCTCCAAGCTGGGTGCTGTAGCCAAGAGAGGGGCTGTTTTTGTCATACTGCTCATGGTCAAACATGGGCAGGGGCAACACCAGGTATTCATCCTTCATGTCGGAAAGATACTGCCCTGCACAGTGCAGCATATTCACCGTCACAAGCACATTGCCCCCGGCAAACACATCCATAATGTAGGTATCGTCAAAATCTTCATCATCCGACGTTATCCATGGGATGGTTGCCGCCTTAGTCTCACAAAGCAGGGTGTAGAGCTTGTTATAAAATGCCACGTTTTCCTTGGTGTTGACGGCGACTTGGGGCGTTCCATCGGCGGAAAGCGTGCCGTAATTTACGTGACTGCCCGCCGCAAGCATATCTGCCATGATGTTGTTGAGCTGTTCATTGTAGGTCATCACGCCCACTTGATCTTTATAATCCACTTCCCCTTCGGTGTTGCCGTTGTCGATATACAACAGATCGGCAAGCTCGATGAGAAGATCCAGTGTCCAGTAGCCGTTTTTCACAATGTCGTAAGGGGCGCTGTAGCCGCCGGAATGATTGAGCTTTGCAATTTTATCGGCATATTCTGCCCAAAGATCGGCATTGACATAGGAAACAAACAGGGTGCTCACATAGGATTGGTTTAAATCCCCCGTGAAAAAGTACGCCGTGCCCTTGTAGGAAAGCTCTTCATAAAGGGTGCTGTCCCAGTAGAGCGCATCAAGATTTAAATAATTGGTATACCCCTCGGGCAT
>JAFTMP010000107.1 GCA_017452335.1 Clostridia bacterium | reverse complement strand
TTTCGGAATGGACTTTATCACCAAATATTGGGCAAGCGCTGAATATAAAGAGTCTTATTTTGTGGCATTGCTTCTTGTTTTGCCCGCTTCCATCGCACTGATCCAAAACATCGGCATCGAAATACAACGAGCACAGAACAAGCATAAATTCCGTGCCCTGGTCTATACGTTTATGGCAATTGCCAATTTGGGAATATCCATCATTTTATGTCAAAAATACGGTGCTGTCGGCAGTGCCGTAGGTACTGCCATCTCGCTGGTGTTGGCTAACGGAATGATTATTAACGTATACTATCATTTGCGTTGTAACCTTGATGTTATTGCCTTTTGGAAAAGCATCTTACGGCTGTCTTTGGGGATGCTTATTCCCATTGCCTGCGGATTCTTAATCAATAAATACATCGTAGCCGATAGTATTTGGCGCTATTTGGCAGGGATCCTGCTTTATAGCTGTATTTACTGTGTATCCATGTGGTTCTTGGGAATGAACAATTACGAAAGAAACCTACTGTCCAATCCGATAAAGAAGGTGACACATAAGCTTTATGGTAGAAATTAAAAACAAAGAACACTGCAACGGATGCTCCTCGTGTGCCGCAAGTTGTCCCAAAAAATGCATCACCATGGTGCGCGATAAGCTGGGATTTTTCTATCCGATGGTGGATAAGGATGCCTGTGTTCATTGCGAACTGTGCATATCGGTTTGCCCCGAGCAAAAAAAGGCGCAGCCTGTTACGGTAACACCTTTAGCCTATGCCGCCATTGGCAAGGAACACACCATTCGCGAAAAAAGCTCCTCCGGAGGTGTATTCACTCTTATTGCACAGTGGATCCTCTCCAAGGGCGGCGTGGTATTCGGCGCGGCGTTTGATGATACCGCACATTCTGTCAACCACATTGCCATCGAGTCTTTAGAGGACCTTCATAAACTTCAAGGCTCCAAATACCTGCAAAGCAAGATCGGCAACTCCTTTGAAAAAGCAAAATCATACCTTGAACAAGGAAGAACCGTGTTGTTTTCCGGAACCCCCTGCCAAATTGCAGGACTGAAGTCCTTTTTAAAAAAAGACTATGAACGTCTGTATTTACAGGACATTGCCTGCCACGGTGTGCCTGCCCCTGCTGTATGGGATGCCTATTTAACAGATCTTGAGCATCAATTTGGCGGGAAAGCAAGCCACGTATCCTTTCGAGACAAGCGGAAAAGCTGGAAAAAGTATTTACTGCGCATAGAATTTGAAAACGGCAATGTATACTCCAATAATAACGCCGAAGACCTCTATATGCGTGGTTTTTTGCATGATTGTTATTTACGCCCCTCTTGTTATGCCTGCAAACACAAGGGGCTTGGGCGCGATTCCGATATAACCTTAGCAGATTATTGGGGAATTGAGCAAATCCATCCGGAATTGGATGACGATCAAGGAACATCTCTTGTGATCGTGTCCTCCCCAAAGGGAGAAGAGCTGCTCCAACAAATTGCCGACGAAATAAGTCTTACCCCAACCGATCTAAACCGCGCTATAGAATACAACACCGCGCTCATCACAGCGGCAAAAGACAATCCTGCGCGCAAGAAATTTGAAAACGAATTTCAAAAAAAGCCGCTACGGAGCCTTTTAAAAAAGTATGCTTCAACATCTTTTTTCAAAAAACTAAAACGTAAGATCAAGCGATTCTTGAAGCTGTAAAACGCTCCGCAAGGCTTCACAAGCGCCGCACACTCAACCCAAAAGCCCGCTGTATACGGTGAACACACCGTACACAGCGGGCATTGCTTTTTATAACATCTGTCTTAGAGCCCCTTTTCATAACTGCACGATCTCTTCAAAAAGGCAACGGTGCCGCTCATCCACTGCTCTATCACGGTGGTAATGACCGAAAAACCATCCGTTATAGGACACCGTACCCTTTAGCTCTTCAAAAAAGTCGGTGAGTATATCAGTCGGATACGCGGGAGCAAGAGCGTGCTGAACTGACGTAGGCGCGCAGTGGGTGATCAGATAGTCCACGCGACGGTTTACATCGTTTAGCGTTTTTTGGGCGCTCTGCAGTTCTTCTTGCGTGGGAAGCTCCTGCCGCCACCAGTTCAGCCCTTCCGTACGGTACTGCTTGTCGTGAGAGCTTGCTCCGCCAAAGGTAAAGATGGTCTTGCCATCCAGCAAATAGATCTGTCCTCTCATCAAATGGTAGATGCTGTTTGAGATGCGGTGCGCCCGACCGCCGTGAAAGTCCACCTCCTCAAAGGAAGAAAGCAGATCAAAATTCTCATGATTGCCATCCACAAACAGGGTAGTAAAGCGCTTTTCCTCCAGCCATTTACGCCAATAGCGTTCCTCCTTGTCATTGCGCCACACCCCTCCGAAATCACCGCAAATGATCAAAAAGTCATCCTTACAAAGCTTTTTTTGAAGGGGAAAGCTTTTGGTATTCAGCTTGGATATATCAATTGGAATATGGGTATCTCCCGTTACGAAAATCATCTATCTGCTCACCTCCCCCTTGATTGTACCACAAAACCTCAAAAAAGTAAAGACAGGCACCGTTTCTAAAACAAATATACGGCAAAAACCTGCTTCATCTATTCTTTTTTTTAAAAATATGCTATACTCTTTGTAACGTTTCACGAAGTTTTCTATCTTATAAGTGAAGGGCGGTGAGAGGATGACTGATTTTGATAAGATCTTTGAGGACAATCAAGAGCTTATATTTAAATACCTGTTAAAGCTCACCCGCGACCCTTCCCTTGCCGAGGAGCTGACGCAGGATACCTTTTTTCGCGCCTACATCAACCTCAAAAGCCTGCGATGCCCCGAAAAAGCGTCTTTATGGCTTTGTTCCATTGCCAAAAACGCCTATTTTGCCTGGTATAACGAGCAAAAGAAGCTCTTGCCCCTAAAGCAGGACGCGCTTCTTGAAGAAACGCCGCCTCTTGAAGAGGAGTTTCTTCAAAAGGAGCTTTCAAAGAAAGCGCTTCGTTGTTTATCCACACTAAAGGAGCCATATCGAACCGTCTTTATACTCTCTGCCTTGGAGGGCTGTTCCCTCAAGGAGCTCAGCACGCTTTACGGGAAAAGCGAGAGCTGGGCAAGAGTGACTTTTTACCGAGCCAAACAAATGCTACATG
>JAFTMP010000106.1 GCA_017452335.1 Clostridia bacterium | reverse complement strand
GGTCCCGGGTTCGAATCCCTGCAGGTGCACCAAAAAGTAAAACAGAGTACGCAAAGCGTACTCTGTTTTACTTTTTGAAAGTTTTCCTCACGATTCGAACCCCGAGAATTTTTGCGCAAGCAAAAATTTCTCCGGGCAGTTCGCTCATAATAAGAAAACAATAAAAATAAAGCATCCGCGAACTGCAGGGTTCGCAATCCCTGCAGGGTGCACTGCACTTGCTTCGCAAGTGCCCAAACAACAGCCATCGCGGAAGCGATGGCTGTTGTTTTTATCGTTCATTCAATAGCGATGCCTATTCTTTTCCTCACGATTTCGACCACAAGAATCTGATGTATAGACCCAAACAAGACGTCGCAAGGTTCAACAAAGAACCATTCTTTGCAGTAACCCTCCCAAAAACGCGATGAGCGCTAATACTTCATAAAAAACAGCACAGTTTTTACTGCATTTTTGGCAAAATTACTACAAAAAATGTAAAAAGTGTTTACAAAACAATTCTTATATGCTATACTGATGCTGTCAATACAGATCAAAAAGATCTGAAAAAAAATAGGACAAGGAGACTACTTTATGAAAGTAAAACGTTTGATCAGTCTAACGGCTCTCTTTCTGCTTTCCACCATGTGCTTCGGTGCATTTTCAGTGGCGGCATCCGCAGGAAGTGCAAGCTCACCGGACATCGACCGCAACGGCACAGTTAGCGAGGAGGACGCGAAGATCCTTCTGCGCCAGCTTTCCGTTTGCGGAGATGACAGCCTGCCCAGAAGCAGTACTGTCGCAAATGACATCAATGAAGACGGTGTCTTCTCCATCATGGACGTAACGGCTGTTTTACAGCAGCTGGACGCACCCGAAACAGAAGCAGAAGCAGAAACACCAAGCTCCTCCGTTTCTCTGCGTGTAGGTACCTACAACATTCAAAACGGTGGCCGCGTTGGTCACGATTTCAGTATCCTGGCACAGGACATCCTCGACCAGGGTCTTGACGTGGTCGGTCTGCAGGAAGTGGATATGTTCACCAGCCGTAACGGCGGCAAGGACACCATGGCAGCGCTCGCCAAGGCGACCGGTTACGAATATTACGGATTTACCAAATGCATCAATCTCAGCGGCGTGTCCGGTGTCAATGGCGGCGTTGGTGAATACGGTATCGCGATCCTTTCCCGTTATCCAATCCTTTCCTACGAATCCATCATGCTCCCCCGTATATCCGGTGAACAGCGCGGTTGCGCTCACGCAGTAATCGAGGTAGACGGCGTGCAGTTTGACTTCTACAATGTCCATCTGGACTGGCCCAATAAGGCAGATAGAACAGAACAGTTTAAAGTGCTCAGCGCGATCATGGCAAATGATCAGAACGCGATCATCTTGGGTGACTTGAATACCGAGGATGCGGCAGAATACAGAGTTCCCTTCCCTTATTGCTCTTTTGCTAACGGTTTGAAGGGTGATGACAATTACTACATCACCAACCATGAGGACGGCGCAATCGACAACATCATCATCTCCAGCGCCAATGTTACCATGACCAAGGTTCAGTTGGTAGATACCACCTCCAACAATCACTCCGACCACAACATGCTGTGGGCAGATGTGGAGATCTCCAGAGAAGATGCCTTCAGAGAAGCAGACGGCAACGTATATTATTACAGAGACGGTGTAAAACAGACCGGCTGGCAGGTTTACGGCAAATCCATCTTCTATTTTGATCCCGAAACCGGCGCAATGGCAACAGAACCCATGACCCTTGGCGGTCAGTCCTTCACCTTTGAATCCTTTGAGCTCTACGGCATGACCATGCACGCGCTTGCTGCAGACTGTCCTCCTCCCAAAACGCTGTTGCCCCAGCAGTGGCTTGCATGGCTGCTCAGCAACGAAGGTCCCACCGATAAGGCACTCTCCAACGGATTGCCCTACACCGTTCGCTACACCGCAGACGGCAAGGAGCACAATCCCTCCGCCTTCGCACTTTCGCTGAACAACTATTATTTCCAGTACCAGCTTGACAGCGCAGAGCTGGATGCCTCCGGCAAGGGTTACACCTTTGAGATTTGGTACAAGGATGCCGACAAGAAAGAAAGCTACAAGAGCATCTCCACTATCGCGGTGCGTACCGCAACTCTTTCTAACGGCAACATTCTTTACCGTCTGCCCGTGTACAACCAGGGCATGAACGACCTTGTTACCAACAGCAATGGCAGAACCAACACCTACGATATGGTTTTGGTTGTATATGACGCAAACGGCACCATTGCAGGCTTTAAGCAGATGAGCGTTGACTTCACCGACTCCTCTGCCCTCTTCCTTGCAGATGCTCTTGAAAAAGGCATCGTTGGATAATCTGCAAGTAGCAAAAACACAAAATTTTAAGAAAGTTTGGTAAAAAAACATGAAGAAAACATTTGCCTTTCTGTTGGCAGTACTCATGGTGCTGGGAACCCTGCCGGCTTTAGCCCTCGGTTCCTCTGCTGCCAAAGCCTATACCTATACTGCTACCAACGCCGACGGATATGACGTGACTGACGAAATGTCCGATGGCGATATTGAAGACTACCTCGACGGCTACGCAACCTGGTACGATATGCCCGCAGGTTATCTGTGGACTGTTGAACAGGGACGCCTGGTAATTGCAGGTGTTGACGAAGTGGTAACCGATGCAAAAACCGCAGAATCTTATCCTTGGTATAATCTGCGAAACGAGATCACCGAAGTCTTCGTGTTCCCCAACACCGTAGACGCCATTGGCGAAAACGCATTCGCTTCCCTTTCCAACGTGACCTACGTGGAAATCGGCGAGGGCGTTACCTCTATCGGCGCCGGTGCGCTCTCCTGCGCTGACGACCTGACCGTAGTGGTCCCCGCAGATCTTTCGGTTGACAGCTCCGCTTACGAAGGATGCACCGACGTGACCGTTGTCGTAAACGCCGCAGATACCCTGACCGTTGAACCCGTAAACTCCGGCTTTGCAAACAGAGACGGTGCAACCGAAATGTCCTTCTATCTGACCGACGAAAACGGTGATCCCTTCGTTGCTCCCGAAGGATACAGCTGGAAGATCTTCATCACCGACGGTGAAAGAGAAGACGAAAACGGCGGCTGGTTCTCCTCCGCCCTGAAGCTGATCTCTGCCGCTCCTTCCTCTGCAGAAGCAGAAAACGGTCTTTACCGCTACGAGGTATGTAACCTTGAAGGCGAAAACCAGTTCATTCCTCAGTACAGAACCGCTTATGTCATCGGCGTTCAGCTGTACGACGAAGAGGGCGCACTTGCATACAGCGGCATTTCCGAAGTAGATGCATTTGAAGTGCCCACCGATCTTCGCCCCATCTACGAAGAACGCACTTCTGCCCTGGTTACCCACGGTGAACGTCAGTACATCGAACTGGATTTGGGCACCTCCAAGCCCGTTGGCAAGGTCGAAGTAGCCTTCATTCAGTCCAGCAGAGTCTACAACTGGATCGCATACGGCTCTAACGACAACACCCTTCCCCTTTCCAAATGGACCTTCCTTGGCGAAAAGCAGAATGACGTAGAAAGTGACGGCAGTTATACCGTGGAAGTAGAATCCGATGGAGGCGTATACGGTTCATACAGATACGTCCGCGTATACGGTACCTACAACAGCGGCAACTGGGGACTCCACTTCTCCGAGATCGCCGTTTACGATGCACCTCCCGCATATCTGAAGGCTGACTTCACTGCCACCGACTTCTACGGCGATGACTGGACCGAATACATGACCGATGGCAACTACGACGAATACATGGGTTACTGGGGCGAGCACACCTGGTACGACGTTCCCGACGGCTACACCTATGACCTTGATCCCGCCTATGTTTGGAACGTAGAACAGGGTTGCCTTTATATTGGCGGCGTTGGTGCCGTTTATACCGATGAGGGTACTGCTGAATCCTATCCTTGGTACAGTTTAAGAGACGAGATCACTGAAGTCATCGTCTTCCCCGAAAGTGTTTCATCCATCGGCAAAAACGCCTTTGCATCGCTGTCCAACCTGACCTACGTGGAGATCGGCGCGGGCGTTAGCGAGATTGGTGCAGGCGCGCTGGCGTGCGGTGCCGAGAATCTTACCGTAGTGGCTCCCTCTGCACTCGTTTCCTCCGTGGAATCTTCTCTTGGCAGCACTGACGCAACTGTTGTTGCAAACAGTGCAAAAAAGCTGACCATTGCTCCTGTTGATGCGGGATTTGACAACAGAAACGGCAACACCGAGCTGTCCTTCACCTTAAAGGATGGCAGCAACGCCTTTGAAGCACCCGAAAACTACAGCTGGAAGCTGTTGATCTACGACGGCAAGAGATACAGCAGAGAGCCTGCAGACTTCATCTGCTCTGCCATCAAGGTCATTTCCGCTGATCCCACCAGCTCTGAAAACGGTACCTACCGTTATGAAGTTTGCAACCTGGAGGGTGAAAACCAGTTCATTCCCCAGTATGAATCCTCCTACGTGATCGTTGCCCAGCTTTACGATGAAGACGGCAAGATGGTCTACAGCGCAACCTCCGGTCTTGAAGAATTTACCATGGACGTAGATCCCATCTACGAAACCCGTACCGCGGCAGTAGTTGAAAACAGCCGTCACGGATACGTTCTGTTGGATCTGGGCGTGTCAAAGCCCGTTGGCAAGATCAACGTGGGCTTCTGCCAGGCAAGCAGATACTATCAGTGGGTAGCATACGGCTCCAACGATAAGGATCTGCCTCTTTCCAAGTGGACCTTCCTTGGCGAAAAGATGAACGAGATCGAAAGCGACGGCTCCTATGCCATCGAGGTAGAACCCGGTGAAAACGGCTACGAGTCCTTCAGATACGTACGCATCGTATGTACCTACAACAGTGCCAACTGGGGCGCACACTTTGCAGAGGTGGAGCTCTTCACCGTAGCAGAGCTTTGCACCATCACTTGGGTTGTGGACGGTGTATCCACCACTACCTCCGTTATGGAATCCATGGTTCCCACCATGAGCGATCCCGTTAAGGATCCCGTATACGGCAATGGCTTTGAGACCAACTACGTATTCCTCGGCTGGTCTGACGGCACCACTTTCTATAAGGTGGGAACCGCTCTGCCCAAGGCAACAGGAAACGTAACCTACACGGCAGTCTTTGAAGAGCTGACCGAAAGCTGGTACGACAAGGGTAACATCAACGGTGACGAAAACGTTTCCATCCTTGATGTAACCGTTCTGCTCAACTACCTGTCTGCCGATGAAGCAAAGCAGGCAGAAATGATCGAAAACGGTCTGGTTGTTGATTACATGCTGGATGTTGATGAAAGCGGCGATGTGAGCATTTCCGATGTAACAGCGCTTCTTAGCATCCTCTCCGGTAACTGATAGCTCATTTATGAGAAGTGGCTGTCTCAAATTTGTAATTTGAGACAGCCACTCGCGCGAAAAAGCCTCCCTAAGGCTTTTTCGTGCCTGGGAATTTGCCGTTTTCGCCTCCTTTCGGAGGCGAAATGGCGGTTTTTAACCGACAAGGCAAAAACCGTGGGGTGTCTACCAAATGCAGAAGGCATTTGAGACACCCCTTCCTTTTTGTATAAATTTGGGTAAGATAAAATCGGTTCAAAGCAAAGATGCACGCATTTTCCTCTTGATTTTTTCCTAAAATAATGGTATAATACAGTGATTGTGTACTGTTAGGGAGGGAAAACCGTGAACATTAAAGAATGGATGATACCCGAAAATGAAGCACCGTTGCAGCGTTTAGTGACAGATGGCGGCTTTGCAAGCATATTTCGTTCGGTCTGTTGCATTGGCGACAGCCTTTCTTCGGGTGAGTTTGAATTGGTTGACGAAAACGGACGCACCTCCTACCATGATCTTTTTGAATACTCTTGGGGACAGTTCCTTGCCCGCATGACCGGTGCAACCGTTTTAAACTTCTCCCGCGGCGGCATGACCGCAAGAGAATACTGCGAGAGCTTTGCCAAAGAAAAGGGCTTTTGGGACAAGGACAAGGCATGTCAAGCGTACATCATTGCGCTGGGCGTCAATGATTTAGTCTATCAAGGACATCCCGTGGGCAGCGTGGAGGATATTTGCCTTGAAGATCATAGCAAAAATGCCAAGACCTTCATGGGCTATATGGGCAAGATCATTCAAAGAGTTCGGGAAATCTCTCCCGGCGCGCCGGTGTTCTTGGTCACCATGCCCAAGGACGGACACGGCAAGAGAGAAACCGCGGCGCTTCAAGCAAGCTTGATGCACCGGCTTTCGACGCTCTTTGACCGCTGCTATGTCATTGATCTGTTTGAATACGGACCGGTTTATGACGAAGAGTTCAAAAAGAATTTTTACTTAAACGGTCATCTCAATCCCCAGGGCTACTATCTGACTGCTGTGATGATGGCTTCTTACATTGACTACATCGTGCGTACACACCCCTCGGATTTCGAAAAAATTGCATTTCTTCCTCAAAAATAGCGAAATTTGTCGAAAATTCATTTGAATTTTACAAAAGCGAACAATAATAAGAAAGCGGAACAACTTTCCGCTTTGACTTCTCTTCCGATTTTTCGGACAGTTCATACGAAAGGACGCTTTATAAGCGCAGGGTAAATCTGTGTCAAAGAAACTCACACTCGGAATTGATATCGGTTCCACCACCACCAAG
>JAFTMP010000105.1 GCA_017452335.1 Clostridia bacterium | reverse complement strand
TTTTCAATGGCGGCTTTGTTGCCGCTGACCATGGCATCATGGCACTTTTGCATATAGTCCTTGATAAAGGCGATGTCGGCTTCGGTGCATTCGCTCTTGATGACGAACTCCCGATCGTTGCCGTTGGAGCTGTTGCCGTATCCGGAAATGTAGAAATAGGGATCCTCTTCGCCATTTCCTCTGAAGTCTACCTCAATGAGGTATCCCTTGTCGGTGGAATTGATGGTGTCGTCGATCTCCACGCGGTCCTTTGCCGCTTCCACATGCTCGCAAACCATGTACATGCCGCGGTATTCGCCGTTGATGTACAGCGATACCCAGGTGCAATCGGGCACATAGGGAAGAGAGCCCATACGGTCGGCAAGCTCCCAAACTAAGAAGTTTCGAAGTCCTGATAAGTCAAACTTGTTGGAATTGAGCACCCAGTCCTTGTTTTTGCTGTCTCCGATGCCCAAAAGCTTTTCTTTTTCGTCAAGCTTGATGCGGTAGGAGTTTTTGCTGTCGTAGGAGGATTGGGAAGCGTATCCATTCCAAGAGGAGTTGCCCCGCCCCTTGATTTGCAGGGTGGCGGAGATATCATCGTTGGGATTGGCGGCACCCGAAATGAGCAGATAACCGCTTTCGTAGTTCTTAGAGGTTACAGGCTCACCGCTGTCGGTAAAGAGGTACATGGAAGCAACGCCCTTTGTTTCACTTTGCTTTTTGACAAAGTATGCGGTAAGGCGGGTGTCTTCTCCGGGGTTGTCATCGCTTCGGGTGGCTTCCTTGCTCCCGTCGCTCCACATGAGGAACACGTAGCCGCTTTGCGCCACGGCACTGACCGAGGAGCCGGTGGCGTCCTTGTCAAGAAGCTGGCGCGCCTGCCCAAGGATGCTTCCGCCCTCCGAGGCGCTGTAAATGATGTAATACTGTCCCTCCTCCCGCTTGGTGGCACCGGAAGGGGTGGGATCGTAGTAGTCACTGCTTTTTAAAACCTCATCGGCATAAATGCTTTCGTAAACGCCGTAAATGACGCATTTGCCGCTGTTCTTTTTTAAGATCGCTACTTCAATATTGTAGTGTTCGCCTGCTGTGGGGCAGAACCCGCAGTCAAGATCCTCGCCCATGAGGAAGAAGTCCACCCAAGCGGATTTTCCTTTTTTGGGGTCGATCTCAATGGTAGGAAAGGTGTATTCGGTGTCAAATTCTCCGCCTGCAAGGCAGGTGAAGCGCATCAGTGCCGTGAAATCGTCATAAGAAGCGCCGGCTGCAACCAGCTTTTGCAGTTCGATCAAGTTGGGGGAGAACATCACCTCTCCCGTGCTCTTTACGCGCAGGATGGTGCCGTATCCGTCAAAATCCGAAATTTCGGTTGCGCCTGAGAGGTCAAGGCTATCCAGCGGATCCCCAGATTGCTCCAAAACCGTAACGGTGCAAGCGGCAGAAACGCCCGAGGACGCTTTTACAGTGATGGTGGCAGTACCCGCCTTTTGTGCCGTGACCTTTCCGTTCTGATCCACACTTGCTACAGCGGCATCAGAGGAGGTATAGGTCAGTGCTTTGTCGGTGGCATCCTCGGGAAGGATGGTTGCCTGCAAAGTGAAAGACTCTCCCTTGTTCAGCGTTTTTTTATCGGAGTCAAGCTGAATTTGGGAAACCGGAACATTTGGCTCGGGGGTGTCTTTAGAGGGGGTGGTTGATTCAGCGTGGGAGGGCAGGGGTGGATCAGATTCCTGCGGATCGCTTGAGGGCACCTCTTTGGAGGTTGAAGTGCCGGGTGCGGCAGACGGGTCTTCCGCCTGCTCTGCCGTGGTTTTATTTTGACCGGTGCATCCGGCAAGACACAGGGTTAAAAGAAGTGCCAAAACTGCCGTTGCAACTGAATATTTTTTCATAAAGCCTCCTTTGGGCAAGGTTGAATCTATACACCTCCATCATAGCATATTTTAGTCCAATAATCAATTGGTTTTTTTGAAAACCTTAAAAAAGTCAACCGAAAAGCAATAGTTTTTCGAAAAAATTTGAAAACGGGACTGCTTGGGGAAAATATTTGTTTGAGGGGAAGGGAATGTGCGAAAAAAATTGGGATTTGTCGAAAAGCTATAGACTTTTTGTTTCCGTTATGTTAAAATACTCCGTAAGCATTTAGAACAGATGACAAGATCCGTGTCTGCAGGCATGTGCTATGAAAAGCATGATGCCTTTGATCAATTTCTAAAGAAGGAGAAGATGCATGGGAAAGAAAAAAATAAAGCTTTCTAAAATTTCCGCTTTGCATTATGTAAAGCTGGTGTTTCGAAGCGCGCTGTTGGTGGTTGCAACGGTGCTGTACGTGATCAGCCGACTGAATCATACGGGAGAGTCCTTTGCCGGCTTTGAAGACAGCTATTGGGTACTGGGTGTGATCTGGCTGGTGTTTTTTGTGGAGATGGTGTTGCGCTTCTTCCCTTCAAGCACCGAGAGCATGGGGTGTCAAAAGCAGTTTAAAAAGAACTTTAAGCCCACGGGAAAGACCACGCCAAAGCTTCAATCATGGAAGCGTACCTTCGCGGTAGCGGCGGCGTGGATTTTGCTCAATGGCGTGTTTGGCGTGCTCTACTATACCCATATTATAGATGAAGGCATTTTGGTGCTTATTGCACTGGCATATTCGGTGTGCGATATGATTTGTATTTTGTTTTTCTGCCCCTTCCAGACCTGGTTTATGAAAAACAAGTGCTGTACTGCCTGCCGTATTTACAACTGGGATTACCCCATGATGTGCACTCCGCTGGTATTCATCCCCAATCCCTTCGCGCTCAGTCTCTTTGCTTGCTCTATTGTGCTGCTCATCCGCTGGGAGATCACCCTCAGACGTTATCCCCAGCGCTTTTCCGAGGAAACCAACGCTTGTCTTTCCTGTGCCAACTGCAAGGAAAAGCTTTGCCATCACAAAAGACAGCTTCGCCATTTTTTAAAAACCAACAAGGACCAACTGCACTTAAAGGGCAACACCCTTCTTGAAACGGTGAAGGATCGCAAAAAGAAGAAATAATACATGTTAAAGGAAGCCCGTACAGCAAGCGGACTTCCTTCTTTTTATAAAGAGCAGAGTATAGCTGTCGATTTTTCAGTTTTTTCCTGTTATAAAGCGATTTTAGCGGGATACAATACTATCAGACAGCAAGAAGCGACTCCTTCGGATCAACAAGAAAGGGTTTCCTTGCGGAACGCCTGCTTTTTATGAACTTTAAAAAAATCATCGGGTTGTTCCTGGCAACCCTGCTCCTGTGCACTCTTCCCGTATACGCAAACAGTACAGACGATGAGTGCATCCCTTACAACTGGTATTTTCAAAAAAATAAGGAGCATCAACAGCCCCGCTTAGACTCCAATTTGAAATTTATTGAAGACTGCGGCGGCTATTATTTGGATCATCACTGCAAAGACAACGTGATCTATCTGACCTTTGATGCAGGGTATGAAAACGGCAATGTGGAAAAGATCCTTGATGCGCTTGACAGCCATCAAGCGCCCGGCGCTTTTTTTGTGCTGGATCATTTGATCAAAAGCCAACCGCAGCTGGTAAAGCGTATGGCGGCGGGCGGACATCTTGTTTGCAACCACACTGCCAAGCACCCCGATATGGCAGAGATCACAGACCGCGCTCTTTTTGAAAAGCAATTAACGGCTCTTGAAAAAAGCTACACCGAGCTTACAGGTGAAAAACTTGCTCCCTTTTACCGTCCGCCCCAGGGCAGATTTACCAAGCAAAATCTTTGCTATGCCAAGGATATGGGGTATAAGACGATTTTTTGGAGCTATGCTTATGCCGATTGGGACAATCAAAAGCAGCCCGATCCTACCTGGGCAAAGGAAGAGATCTTAGCCCACACCCATCCGGGCATGGTAATTTTATTGCATCCCACCTCCGAAACCAATTCCAAGATCATGGATGATATGCTTGCTGCTTGGGAGAATATGGGCTATCGTTTTGGGTCTCTTGAGGAGCTGACGGCATGAGCGGCTTTTTTGCCCTGCTCTTATCCGGTGCACTTCTGCTGTTCGGTTCTGCACAGCCTCCGGGCAGAAGCTGTTATTTTAACGATGAGGAGCACAGAGTTTTTGCAGGTGCCCCAAAGAGTGACGGGCAGATCTCGCTGACCTTCGATGACGGTCCTCACGAAGAGTACACCGAAGAGATCTTGGATATTCTAAAGGAATATCACGTGAAAGCCACCTTTTTTATCATTGGTGAAAATGCACAGCGCCATCCGCAGATCGTACAGCGTATTAAAAGGGAAGGGCACTGTATTGGCAATCACACCTATAGTCACGATCACATTGCGCGGCAGAGCAAAGAAACCTTTTTGCAGGATGTGCGCAAGAATCAACAGCTTTTGGAGCACTATACGGCAGAATGTACTCTGTTTCGTCCCCCGGAAGGGGTGTGCGATGAAAAGGTGTTAAGTGTTTCAAATGATTTCGATTATGACATCATTCTTTGGACGGTGGACACCGGCGACTGGCGCGCCCCTGCAAAGGAGCAGATCGTGCAAACGGTGCTTGACCATGTGAAGAGCGGAGACATCATTCTTATGCACGACTATGTGGCAGGAAAAAGCCACACGCCCGATGCCCTTCGGGTACTGCTTCCTCAATTGTTGGAGCAGGGCTACACCTTTGTCACCGTGAAGGATCTGATCGCTTGATGATCCTATAAAAAGTATTCCCCCGAAAAAGATGTTCTTTTTCGGGGGAATACAAATTTATCGGTAAACTTTTCTTTGAAAGGAAAACGGGTTGCAAATCACCCATTTTCCCAAAGTTTTTGAAGGTTTTTAGGGGACCTTGGTCCACCTAAATGGGGTTTGGGGAAAGCCCCAAATAGTTTATTTGACAGATGTTTAAGTAATTTGCTTAGGATCAAAGACGCTCAGCTCATCGTTTGTCACGTCCCCGTCTTCTGCAAGACTGATGGTAGCACCCAAATAGGTGGGCGCGGGCTTCAAAAGCCCCGTGAGCACGTCCTTGTTGCGGGCAAGCACCTCTCGCACCTCGCGCTTGCTCTGTCCCCAATAGCTGTGCAAGTCGGCACTGACGCCGTAGGCTTCCACGCCCAGCGCCTTTGCCACGTGCAGTGCGCGGTAGAGGTGATACTGCTGGGTGACGATCAGAATTTTTTCAGCTCCAAAAACTTCCTTTGCCCGATAGATGCTCTCGTAAGTGGAAAAGCCTGCATGATCCATGAAAATGTCGGAGGAAGGGATGCCTGCATCCAGTGCCGTCTGCTTCATGGCAACCACCTCGTTGTATTCGCTCTGCCCGTGGTCTCCGCTCATGAGCAGCTTTGGTGCGGCGCCCTGCTTATAAAGATCAATGCCCACGCTGAGACGGTCTGCCAGCATATCGCTGGGATTGCCGCTCGGATGCACGTAACAACCTAACACCACGATACAGTCAACCTCCTCAAGGGCGCTTGCCTGCTTTGGGGAAAGGATGCGTTTTTCATTCTGTATTTTGACAAAGGCGTTGACCGATAGCAGTGCGATTATCCCGCACAGTGCAAGGATCAACAGGACGAACAGGCTTTTTTTAAGAAATTTGATGCTTTTTTTCATGACACGCTCCCTTACAGAATACTCTACCTTTATAGTACCGCTTTTTTCAAAAAAGTCAACGGCTTTTTAAAAAAATACCGGGAGATCTTCCGTTTTTCACGGAACATCTCCCGAAAAGAATTATAGAGCAATATTTACGAGATCTCTTCTACGATCATTTCCCATTCACCCTCTTGGAAACGATCCTTTACATGCTCGTTGTCGGGGGCGTGCTTTGCCATGGTGTCGGTAAAGAGCTCCAAGCACTTCACAGCATTGCGCTCCTGGGTCTCCATTGCCTGGATCTCCTGGTATGCCTTCTTCACATTGTCCCAGCCAACGCTTTGTGCGTAGCTTACAAAGACGTACAGCACTCTGTCCAAATTAAATCCGGTAGCTTCAGTCATCTTGGGACAGGTGTTCCACATGTCTACGATGGTGTCGCCGTCAAAGCACTTCTTATAGGAATAGCCGGAGGTGGCAGCAGAAGCGCCCACGTCCTTGTTGGCGTAGAGCACGTACGCAACCTTCATGTTGGTGGCAAATTCGCCATGGAATCTCCATCCTCTGCCCCAGTCAAACATGTGACCCATTTCGTGAAGCAGGCAGAAGTTCCAGTCGTTGATATCCAGCTTGTCTCTGCCAAGGATATTTCCAAGGTCGGAAATTGCATTCTTTACGTTAAAGGAGATCACGTTCCAGCCCTGATATACGTATCCGAAATAGGGCTCGTTCTGATATACGCGGATGATGATGGATTCATAGGGAAGAAAGTTGGTCAGCTCATAGTAGGTCTCATACGCAACCTGCATATCGTTTGCAAGCTTTTGGAAACGTGCGTCCTTTAATTTGACCATAGAGGAAACGCGCAGAACGATATCACCCTTTTCGCTGATGTACTGCTCGTAGGATTTGATATCCTCGGAGATCAGATTCATTTTGAAGTTGGTCTCGCCCTTGGCAACGCCCTGGTTGGAGCAGGCAAGTGCTCCGCTTTCGGTAACCTCTAACAGCTTCACGGTAGAGCCGCTGAGGAACTTGAACTGCACGGTACCGTCCTCATTTTCAATGAAACGCCAGTTGTAGTTAGAGAGGCGGTCGTTGGATTCCTTGAGGCACACGGTTGCGCCGGGGCAGTAAAGAGACTTCTCAACAGAGTCTCCTGCGTAAATCACGTAACGCACGCCCGCTCTTCCGGTGGAGTCGGTTCCTGCATTCTGGAAGGACACCAAGAACTGGGTGTTTTCGGTCACGTCTGCTCCTACAACCTTCACATCCATGCCTTCATAAGCAAGCTTTCTGCCGTCAGCCAGCACAAATTCGTAAAGACCCACGGGGATCACGTTCAGATCCTCTTGGGTGGAGGAGGCGGTGTTGTTGCGCTTCTTTGCCAGCAGCTGCTCGGGGGTCAGCTCTGCGGGAGAGGAGGGCTCGGGCGTGCTGGGTGTAGCGGGTGCGGGGGCGGGACTTAAAGAGGGCAGGGGAGAGCTTTGCGCAATGGTATTGCTCTCGGGTAAAGCGGATGCGGAAGGGCTT
>JAFTMP010000104.1 GCA_017452335.1 Clostridia bacterium | reverse complement strand
CTTTTTGCCATATCAGCCTCTCACGCCAGCTCCAGCGCGATCTTCATCATTTGGGTAAAGGAGGTCTGGCGCTCTTCTGCCGTGGTGTTTTCCTCGGGATAGATGAAGGAATCGCTGACGGTGCAGATACAAAGGGCTTTTTTGCCCGCTCTTGCCGCGGTGCAGTAAAGCGCCGCAGACTCCATCTCCACACCCAGTACCCCCATTTTTGCCCAAACAAGGTCTCCTCCCTTGTCACTGTAGAACACATCTGAGGAAAGAATATTGCCCACCATATAGTGCACCCCCGCCTGCTCGCAAAGCTCCGCCGCTTTTTTCACCAAACCAAAATCGGCAATGGGGCAAAAGGTGCCCGGCAGATCATATTGGGCGGCAAAATTGCCGTTGGTGCAGGCACCCATGGCAATAATAATATCTCTTGCGTGCAGATCCTTGTGGTAGGAACCGCAGGAGCCCACCCGAATGATCTGCTCCACGCCGTAAAAGTTGAAGAGCTCATAAGAATAAATGCCGATAGAGGGCTGACCCATTCCCGATGCCATCACCGACACAGGCTTGCCCTTATACGTTCCGGTGTAGCCGTGCACCCCGCGCACGTCGTTGACCAGTCTTGCATCCTCCAAAAAGGTCTTTGCAATAAACTCCGAGCGCAAAGGATCCCCCGGCATGAGGACCGTCGGCGCAAAATCTCCGTACTTTGCCGTAATATGAGGTGTTGGAATAGCCATCGTTCTTCTCCTTTTTTGTATTTTATTTAATTTTTTCATTCTGCTCCAGAGCCTTGACCGCCTTCACCACTCTGCTGGTGCCCAAACGGTCTGCTCCGACATCCAAAAAAGCGTCCGCGTCTTCAATACCCGAGATACCCCCGGCAGCCTTCACCTTGACGGACACTGCCGTATGGGCGCGCATCAGCTTCACATCCTCAAGGGTCGCTCCGCCCCCTGCAAAGCCGGTGGAGGTCTTGATATAGTCTGCCCCCGCACGGCTGACAATTGCGCACGCTCTGATCTTTTCTTCTTCGGTAAGCAGGCAGGTTTCAATAATGACCTTTAAAAGCTTTCCGCCGCAGGCTTCCTTCACAGCCCTAATTTCCTGCTCCACAAAGGCATCCTCTCCCTGCTTCAGTGCGCCCACATTGATCACCATGTCAATCTCGTCAGCGCCCTCCCGTACAGCCTGTGCCGTTTCAAAGCACTTCACTGCCGTGGTCTGATAGCCATTGGGAAAGCCGATCACCGTGCAAATGCACAGCTTTTCTCCCACATATTCTTTTGCCTGCTTCACATAGCAGGGGGGAATACACACCGATGCCGTTTCATAAAGCATCCCCTCATCGCACACCGCCTTGATCTCTTCCCAAGTGGCAGACACTGCCAGCAGGGTGTGGTCGCAGTGCGCTAAGATCTCTTTGATGGTTCTCATTGTTTCTCCGCCTTTCTCTTGCTCGTCTTTTCTTTATTATACCATCTTTGTATATCAATTTCAAGGAAAATATTTCGACAAGGGGCTGTCGCAGTTAGATGCAGAAGACGCGATTTTGCCATCGTCGGCGTACAATGGTACGACAGAGGGCAAAATCGCGGCTAAAAAGCTACATAAAATGGAGAAATCCGCCGATATTTTGTCGACGGATTTCCACTTTATAGGGTGAATTACAGTAATACTATCAGATTTTCACAATGCATTTGATCCGTAGCTTTTGTTCTGCGCTAAGTGAGACAGCCCCTATTTGTTTATAATGTTTGATTATGCTTCGCTCGCGGTAGAAGGAGTCAATACTGCCTCTGCTCCCTGCACGCCCGAAAGGACGGACAGCAGTCTGGTAACATCGGAAATATTCACTTCGCCCTCGCCATCCACATTCAGTGCTTCTGCATGAATGAGCTGATCTTCGATCAGTGTGCTCTGCTCATCCGCGCTCATGGAAAGATAATTCAACAACGCCGTCACGTCGCTGATGCTCACCTTGCCATCCATGTCGATGTCTCCGCCGATGGCAGTGATCTGCTCAGAGCTTTCCAGCACAACGGTCTTGCCGCATACCGAGCAGGTATGGTACTTGCTGCCGCCGTGGTAAACGTTTGCCTTGATCTCTGTGATCTCTCCAAAGCTGTGCTCTTCGCTTTCCTCGCTCTTGTTACAGCCTGCACATACCAGAGTATGGGTTTCATCATCAGAAACATACTCTGCAGTCTTTGCGCAGATGGGAGATGCATTCTTTAATGCGTCGTTGTAAGCGATGGTGATATTTTCAATGAAGGTCGTCCACTGATGTGCGCATCCTTCGAAATAAACGTTGGTGATGTTGTTGGATGCGTAAACGGTGCCTTGACCGATGGAGGTGATGCCGGGGTGCAGACGCAAGGTCTTCAAGGTGGAGTTGTATGCAAAGGCATCCCCATTGATTGCGGTTACGGTAGAAGGAAGAACGATCTCTTCCATAGCAGGAAGCTTGCTGAATGCGCAAGAACCGATAGCGGTGATGCCCTCTTCTACTACAACCTTCACGATCTGAGAAGAATATGCGTGCCACTGGACCTTGTCGTTTACAACATTGGAGTCGTTCCAGTTGGGCATTGCACCGGTGCCGGAAATAGTCAGTACGCCGGTGGTCTGATCAAGGCTCCAGGTGATGGTGCCGATGGTGCCGCTTACTACGATCTGCTCAATCTTGGTGTAACCGCAACTACACTTCTTTTCTAAAGTCCCGGGTGCGCCGGGTACCCAGTCGCTAAAGTTGTGTTTTGCTGTAGCAACGAAGGAGCATTCTGCGCAGGAATAGGTGTGTTCTTCGTCAGTATACTCGATTGTGCATTCGTGAGCGAATACGGGGGATGCGTTCTTCAGACTGTCGTTGTACATTGTAGTGATGCCTGCAACGAAGATTTCCCAAGCCTGTGCGCCGCAACCATAGTAGATCGTTTCAATGTTGTTGGTCTGGTATGTCACACCCTGACCAATGGTCTTGATGGTGGAGGGCAGTACCAGGGTCTTGAGGTTGCCGTTGTAAGAGAATGCGTCTGCTTTCACGGTGGTCAGACCTTCGGGCAATGTCACCTTGGTGAGGTTTGCAAGTCTGCTGAATGCGAAGGTACCCAGAGTGGTCACTCCTTCTTCTACGATTACCTCGTAG
>JAFTMP010000011.1 GCA_017452335.1 Clostridia bacterium | reverse complement strand
TTTTTATCTTTTTTGCCTTTTTTGGTTGCTTTTTATTCCATTTCTCATACTTACTGCAACCGATTTCTCATAGTAAATGCAAGGGCTTTGCTACTGTTGCATTTACTTTGAGAATTTACGAGTTTTTTTCAAAAACCCCTTGATTTTTCGAAAAATTCGTGATAATATAGTTCGGAAAATGTACTCTGAATAAGGAGGTGAACAGAATGCCCAATATCAAGTCTGCAAAGAAGCGCGTACTGGTTTCCGAAAAGAAGGCTCTGGAGAACAAGATGTTCAAGAGCGCGTTCAAGACCGTCGTGAAGAAGTTCGAAGCAGCAGTTGAAGCAGGTGATGTAAAGACCGCACAGGAGCTGTACGCTACCGTGATCAAGACCACCGACAAGGCAGCTGCAAAGGGTATCATCCACAAGAATACCGCTGCAAGAAAGAAGAGCCGCTTCACTCTGATGCTGAAGAAGGTTGCTTAAGCATCCCACTTCAAAGGGAAAATGACCCTTAAACAAATGCCTGCCGCCGATTTTGGCGGCGCTTTGTTTTTTTGGGACCAATTTTATGGATTTTTGCACCCGCGGCATGCCGCGGGTGCTTTTTTTGCGTTGCAGGGACGTTACGAGCCGTATTTGAAGTTCTCATAAATTCTTTCCTTTTAATTGTTAAAAATCTTTGAGAGCACTTGTAATTTCTCCCTTTTTTTGATATGATAGTATATGTATAATTATGTTCATCGGAGGACCGTTACATGTTCATTCTTTTTCCCCTTCTGCTGGGTGTGATACAAGGACTGGCAGAGTTTTTGCCCATTTCCTCTTCGGGTCATTTGGCGCTGTTCCAAAGCTTTTTCGGAACGGGGCTCTCGGAATATAACGACACGACTGCCTTTAGCGTACTGCTGCATCTGGGTACCCTCGTTGCGGTGTTCATCGTTTACCGCAAGGATATCGCCGCCATGATCCCCGCAGTCTTCACCCTCATTAAAAAGATCTTTGATTTCAAAAATAAGTTCTCTTTTTCAAAGTTAAACTACGACGAGCGCATGGTGCTCTCGGTGGTCATTGCCACCCTGCCCCTGGTCTTTTTAAAGCTCTTTGATATCGTGCTTGAAAAGCTCTGCTCCTTTAGTCTTTTGGACACCATGGATCAGTACATCACCAAGCAGCCCATTGCGGTGGGCATGATCCTGCTCTTTAACGGCGCGGTGCTCTTTTTCTCCGACAAGCTGGTGAGAAAGGAAAAGCCCATCGAGGAATTCAAGCCCCTTAACGCACTGATCGTGGGTCTGTGTCAGATGTTTGCCATTCTGCCGGGACTTTCCCGCAGCGGCTCCACCATCACCGGCGGCAGACTCAACGGTCTTGACCGCCCCTCTGCGGTACGCTTTTCCTTCCTCTTGTCCATTCCCGCAATTTTAGGCTCCTGCGTGACCGAGCTGCCCGACATGTTTGCCGATAAAAGCTTAGGTCTTACCGAGTGGCTGATCTTCTTATTTGCCACCGTGGTTGCATGCCTTGTGGGCCTTGCCAGCATGAAGCTGCTCAATTACATTGCCAACCGCTCCTCCTTCAAGTCTTTCTCCTATTACTGCTGGGTGGTGGGCGCTCTTGCCGTGATTTTCGGCATCGTAATTTTATTCTGACCGTTTAAAACACAACACAAAATCCAAAAAATAAAAAAAGCCGAGCTCTATCGGCAAAAAAGAAAGGACGATCTCTGTGGCTGAAAAGAAAAAGACCGCCGCGGGCAAGCACGCTCCCGGCAAAAACAATGCAAAAATGAATACCGCGGCACGAAAGCAGGCAGAGCCGTCCCGGAATGCGCAAACCACGGTTTTTGACTCGCCGCATAGCAAAACCATTATTTCCATCATCTCCTACGGCATCGGGGTATGCGCCCTGCTGTTACTGGTGCTCTTCATTGCAGACCTTGCGGGAAGTAACGCATGGTTCACCGTGATCTGCCGCTTCCTTTACGGCATGCTCTCCCTGCCCGCGCTGTGCATTCCCCTGTTAATGATCTATTGCGCCATATTTTTGCCCAAGATCTTAGTGAAAAAAAGTCATTTGTGGAATTTAGTTTTGGCTGTGTGGTTCTGTCTGACCCTTTCGGTGGCAGCAGGACTGGTCAAGGGAATTCCGGAGGATCTGTCGATCACCGCCGTCTTTAAAGCGGGTATGCGCTGTTCGGGCGGGGGGATCGTAGGCAGTTATATTGCCTGGCTGCTCATTAAAGCACTGAGCAGTGCAGGAGCGTGGCTGCTGACCATTGCGCTGATGATCGCACAGGTGATCTTCTTGGTGGGTCTGACGCTGGAGGACGCCGGCGCCTTCCTTGTCCGTCTTGCAAAAGCCCTGTTTGAAGGCTTCTTGGAGAAAATCGGCAAGAGAAAAGAGGGTGGCGCTCAAAAAAGCAAGCGGACAAAACGCCTTGAGGCGGAAGAGGCAGAAGAAGAGGACGAGGATGAAGAGTTCATCCCGCCGCCCGCTCCCAAAAAAGGAACCAAATACTACAATAAGCCTCATCAGGATGAAAATCCTTACGCAGAGCAAGAAGAGCCTGCCAAGCAAGAGCAGACCCTTCCCTCCTTTGGCGAGGAGCACACCAACATGCCCTCAGAGCAGATCGCGCCCTTGCCCAAGCCCGAAATTGTAAAGCGTCCCCGCAAGCCCGAAGGCTGGGGCAAAGGGGAGCAAAGCGAGCTGGCGCCCAAGATCAAAACAACAAGCGAAGCCGTTTCGGGCAGTGTGGATCTTGACGAGATCTTTTCCGACAAAAAAGGGAAAAAGGACAAGCGCGCCATGGCATACGGGCAAAACGATACCGATGCACAGCTTCAAAGCGCACCCTTGATCGAATGTATCAACGAAGAGGAAGAAGAGGAGGAGAAAGAACAGAAAACGGTGAACCCCAACAGCAGTGAAGAGCTGTCGGTCAAGAGAAGCCAGCTCATCAGCACCGTTACTCCGGGAGAAGAGCCCACCGAAGAGGAAGAAGTGAAAAGCTATCTCTTCCCGCCCGTTTCCCTTCTGCATGCCCTGCCTCCCGAGCATTCGGGAGATGTACGCGAGGAGCTTGCCACCAACGCACAGCGGTTGGTGGAGACCCTGCGTTCCTTTAAGGTACGCACTAAGGTGCTGGACATTTCAAGAGGTCCCACCATCACCCGCTACGAGCTGCAGCCCGAGGAGGGCGTACGCGTGCGAGCCATTGCCAACCTGGTAGACGATATTTCGCTGAATCTTGCCACCTCGGGGGTGCGTATTGAAGCGCCCATTCCCGGAAAGGCGGCTGTAGGCGTGGAGGTGCCCAACAAAACAAGAGAGACCGTTTATCTGCGTACACTGATCGACGATAAGCGCTTTGAAAGCTCTTCCGCCAAGCTCACCGCCGCCATCGGCGTGGACGTGGGCGGCGAGCCCATTTACGTGGACCTTGCCAAAATGCCCCACCTGCTCATTGCAGGTACCACAGGCTCGGGTAAGTCGGTGTGCTTAAACTGTCTGATCCTCTCCATCCTTTACAAGGCTTCGCCTGACGAGGTCAAACTGATTATGATTGACCCCAAAAAGGTGGAATTTAACATTTACAACGGACTGCCCCATTTGATCATCCCCGTGGTGAGCAACGCCAAAAAGTCGGCGGGAGCGCTGTCTTGGGCAGTTTCCGAAATGGAGCGCCGCTATGAGCTGATCGAAGCAGTGGGCGTGCGCGACATCAAAAACTATAACAAGATCACCAAAAACGATCCCGACAAGGAATTCATGCCCCAGCTTGTGATCGTGATCGACGAGCTTGCCGACTTGATGATGACCGCCCCGGGCGAAGTGGAGGAGTCTATCTGCCGCATCGCGCAAAAGGGCCGTGCCTGCGGTATGCATCTGATCATTGGTACACAGCGTCCTTCGGTAGACGTCATCACCGGTCTCATTAAAGCAAACGTCCCCTCCAGAGTGGCGTTTACCGTATCCAGCCAAGTGGACTCCCGTACCATCATTGACATTGCAGGCGCTGAAAAGCTCATCGGCAGAGGCGACATGCTCTTTGCACCCGTGGGTGCCGTGAAGCCCGTTCGTCTGCAGGGTGCCTTCGTGTCCGACGAGGAGGTTGAGGCGGTCACCAGCTTCATCATCAACAACAGTGCCGAGGCAGTATACGACGACAAGGTCATGAAGGATATCGAAAAAGAGGCGGCTCTTTGCGGTACGAAAAAGAAATCGTCCGGTGTGGACCTGCCTGCAGAAAGCGAAGCAGACGGCGAGGGCGACCCGATGTTTCGCGCCGCAGTGGATCTGGCAGTGGAATCGGGCAAGATCTCCACTTCACTGATCCAAAGAAGACTTTCCCTTGGCTACGGCCGCGCCGCAAAGCTCATTGACGAAATGGAAAAGAGGGGCATCGTCAGTCCCCCTGAAGGGCAAAAGCCCCGCAGCGTGCTGATCTCCGCCGCGCAGTGGCATGAGATCTGTATGCGCCAAAGTGACCTTGACGACGCAGAATAAGTGATCCCGCTTTTTGTAGGCAGGAGTCTTTCCCGCCTACAAAAAGCAAACCACAAAAAAACAGAAAGGTGTTTTCAGCAGGAAGATCATGAGTAAACTACTGGTAATTGACGGGCTGGACGGCTCGGGAAAAGGAAGCATCACCAGAATGCTTCGCGACTATCTCACAGAAAAAGGGGTGGACAACGATCTGATCTCCTTTCCCATGTACGATCTTGAAAGCTCCTCCCTTGTAAAGTTATATCTCTCGGGGGCACTGGGAAGCGACCCTGCCGATACGGGCAGCTACGCCGCCTCCACCCTCTTTGCCGCCGACCGCTATGTATCCTACCGCACCCACTGGCACACTCTTTACGAAAAGGAAGGGTCCGTGCTGATCGCAGACCGCTACACCACGGCAAACGCCGTACATCAGCTTACAAAGCTGCCCGAAGAGCAGTGGGACGATTTTCTTGATTGGCTTTTCGACTTTGAATACGGAAAATTGGGTCTGCCTACCCCCGATCACGTCTTCTATTTAGAAATGCCTCCCCACCTCTGCCGCAAAATGATTGCAAAGCGGGCAGGGGAAACGGGACGCACCGTGGATATTCACGAAAAAGACAGCGACCATTTGGACAAAGCCTATAAAGCCGCCCTTTATGCAGGTGAAAAGCTGGGGTGGACCAGGTTAAAAAGCTTCGAGGGCGAGGACGTGCGCCCGCTGGAGGATATCCTCAAGGAGCTTTTGGACTATTTGGACTTATAATCATGCTCTGCCGCGAACCGGCAACCAGGAAAGGAGAGCGCCATGTCTGATTTCACACCCACACTTCTGAGCTTGTTAGACGATGCACAGGATAGGGATCACAGCCAACACGGGGCTCTGTGTACGGAAGAGCTTTCTTTGCGTCTTTTATCTATTTTCACCGACCGCAAGCTTGCCCCGCAGCTGCTTGATACCCACATGGGGGCATCCGTCACCCGATACGATCTGCTGTTGAAACGCCGTCTTGGAAAAAAGACGGTCAGCGATCTGCAAAGCGAGCTTTCCTTCCTTTTGGAACGGGGACGGGTACGGGTGTATAACGGCGAAGAAACGATCCTGCACGTGGAGGTGCCCAACGAGCACCGCAGCTTCTTTTCTCTGCGTTCCCTTTTAGAGGAGGAAGAATACCAAAAAGCCCCCTCTCCCCTAACGATTGCCATAGGGCGGGATCTTGACGGCAACGCCGTCTTTGCCGATCTGGCAAAGCTGCCCCACTTGCTCATAGCGGGCATCGCAGGCTCCGGCAGAACGGTTTCTGTTTACGCACTGCTGGCTTCTCTGCTTTGCAAATCCACACCCGAGCAGGTAAAGCTGATGCTTATTGACCTCAAACGGGTGCGGTTCTCCTGCTTTGAAGAATTGGACCATCTGCTCACACCGGTGATCACAGAGCCGCAAAAAGCCCTTGCCGCCCTTTATTTTGCCGTGAATATGATGGAAGACCGCTTTGCCCTCTTTGAAAAAACGGGCTGTCGTTCCATTGAAGATTACAACAAACGCCTTCCCGAAGGGGAACAGCCTTTACCCCGCGTGGTGATCGTGATCGAAAGTCTGGAGGATCTGTCCTTGTCTTCCCCCAAGCAAACCGTTGATCTGCTTTGCCGTTTGGCAGTAAAGAGCAGAGCCGCAGGCATTCATTTGGTGCTTTGCGTCGGACGCTGTTCGGTGGACTGCCTCCACTCTATGTTAAATGCATCCATTCCCTCCCGCTTGGTGCTTGCACAGACCACGGCTCTTGACTCCCGTCGGGTACTGTTGCAATCGGGCGCGGAGCAACTGTTAAATAACGGTGATGCCCTCTATTTGCCCATCGGCAAAGCCGCGCCCATTCGTTTGCAATGTCCTTACGTGCGCGACGACGAGATGGTGGTCATCTGCGACGCTCTGCGCAGTGCTCCTCGGGAGGAGCGGTATGATGCACAGCTCCTTGCACAGCTCGAAAAGGAGTTCATAGCCGTGTGCCGCAACAAATAGCGCACGAAAAAGGTTGCGGTGCCTTCCATAGAGCAGTCCCCTGCCGCCAAGGAAGCGGATAATGCCCTGCTTATTTCCGCCATTGATCTGGCGCTGGAAAACGGCACCGTTTCAACCGCCCTTCTGCAAAGACGGCTGACCATCGGCTACGGCAGAGCGGCAGGCTTGATCGACAAAATGGAAAAGTTACAGGTGATCACCCCCTGTAACGGTCAAAGTGCCCGCACCGTGCTCCTCACCGAAAAGGAGTGGAAGACACTGAGAAAGCATCTTGAAAAAACGACTGCTGACATTCCCCGCCGTTTTCCCATAAAAAATAAATGTAAAATGCAAGAGGAAAGAACTATGATCTGTTTGTTTCTGGCAAACGGTTTTGAAGAAACCGAAGCGATCTGCCCCCTGGATCTGATGAAAAGAGGGGGAATTGATGTAAAAACCGTGGCAGTAGGCACGCAAGACGCCGTTGTTACCTCCACAAGAGGGGTACGCGTGATTGCCGATATGACCTTAGAACAGCTTGACCCTGCACTCATTGAGGGGATGGTCCTGCCCGGGGGACTGCCCGGCGCCGACAATTTGAACATTCCCGAGATCCATCAGCTCTTAAAGCGCTGCAACGAGCAGGGCGGGCTCATCGCCGCCATCTGTGCCGCACCTTATGTGCTGGGACAGCAGGGGATCCTTGAAAATAAGAACGCGGTATGCTACCCCGGATTTGAAGAAAAGCTCTTGGGTGCTAAAATTTCAAAGGAGCCCGTGGTGCGCGACGGAAACGTGATCACTGCCGTGGGCATGGGCGCTTCGGTTGCCTTTGGACTTGCTCTGGTTGAATATCTGAAGGGCAAGGAGGTTGCCGCTCAGATCGCGCGCGCTATTTTTGCTTAAATAAACTTATTGAATAAAGAAGAAAAGACGCCAAAACGCAGTATCGGAATACTGCAACACTTTTTAAAAATGAAAGGAGACCGCCATGCTTTCCGCAAGAGACGAAAAAAGAGAACTGCGCAAGCAGTGCGCCGCCATTCGAGACGGCATCGCACCCGCTGAAAAGCAAAGCGCAGATCAGCGCATCAACAGACTGTTTCTGTCGTTATCCAGCTACCGTTTTTCCCAGTTGGTCCTGCTGTATTCCCCCATCAAAAGCGAAATCGACGTGCGCCCCATTATGGAAGCCACCCTTGCCTGCGGAAAAAAGCTGGCACTGCCTTTATGCGAGGAGGAGCCGGGGGTGATGACCTTCCGCATGATCGAGGACCTTGGTATGCTTCAAAAAGGTACCTTTGGGGTGATGGAACCTCCAAAAGACGCTCCCCTTTGCCCCAAGGAGCTGCTTCTTGACGAGCACGCCATCCTTGCCGTGCCCGCCCTTGCCTTTGACAAACACGGGTTTCGTCTGGGCTATGGAAAGGGCTATTATGACCGTTTCCTTGCAGACTTTAAGGGCACCTCGGTGGGGCTTGTCTACCGCAGACTTCTTGTAGACCGTCTGCCCAAGGGCTATTACGACCGCAAGGTCGGGCTTCTCATCAGCGAAAGCGGGGTGATGTTGCCCGATGACTAAAATACGTTCGGTTCTTCGCTCTGCATTTCACAAGGAAAGCTTCACCGCACCCCTTTTGGTGCTCTTCGTCATTGCGCTGACGTTCCTTTCAAAAAAAGCACCCGATCTTTTGCAATTTTCTTCAAGGGAAGATCTGTTTTTGACCTATACGGTGTTAGAATTGCTGATCTTCGTCCTGCCCGGGGTACTATACACCAAAATGAAGCCCCGAGGCTACTGCGCTGACATGAATCTTATTTCCTTCGGCTTTTCCCAGCTCCCGCAGATCATTTTAATGTTTTTGGTCATGGTGTTTGGCGGAGTGCTGATGGGACTGGCTTACGATCACTTCGGTATTGCCATCAACACCGCAGGAACGCTCCGACAGGATGCGCAGATGCTCTTTGAAAGCGGACTTTCGGGAAATGCAAAGGAGCTCGTCTACCTCTGCCTTGCTCTTGCGGTGGTCCCTGCCTTTGCGGAAGAGTTTTTGTTCCGCGGGGTACTGCTTCGGGAATACCGCCCCTACGGCATGCTTTGCGCCGTTAGTGTCACCTCCTTTTTCTTTGCCATCCTGCATTTTGACATCCTGCTCTTCCCTTTCTACTTCTTGGCAGGCATGGCGCTGGGCTTCACCGCCTACTGCACCCGCTCTGCCTTTGCTTCAGGCGTGGTGCACGCCCTATACAATCTGTTTTCCTTCTTCGTTTTACCCATCATCAACAATTTTCTCTCGCTGGAAAGCGGAAGGATCGCAGTATTTTACAGCGTGGTCGTGCTGTTCCTGCTCTTTTTGATGCTGGCGTTTGGCGAAGCGGAGCGGCTCTTTTCGGGATACAGCACGGCGGGATTGCCCCGCATGCGGCTGCAAAAAAAGAAATTTGCGGCGTTGCCCGCTTGCTTTGACGTGCTCACCATCCCGTTTCTGCTTTGCGTACTGCTCTTCGTGCTGGGCAGTCTGCAGATCATCCCCCTTCCCCTTTAACACTTGACCTCCCTTGACAAAAACAGCAGACCGCAAGATATTTGACCTCATCGCGCCATACGACAGCGCACAAATATTCCATAAAAAGCACAACGCCCAGAAAGGACGGTTTTTTTCTGTGAATCAAGAAAATAATTCCTCCCCAAAAAAGCAAAACGCTCCAAAGAAGGAGCATACCGCAAAGGCAACAGGTACACCTGCCAAGCCCCGCACGCCGAAAAAGGCACTGACGCCCAAGCGCACGCCCCAAAAAGGCGAGAGCGGCAAAAAAGAAAACGGTGCACTGCCAAGCGGCGGTGCCACCACCGTGATGCCCGACACATCAAACCTGAAAAAAGCAACCAAAAAGGGGTGCGAAACGCGGGTATCCACCCCAATTAAAGCCGATAAAGCCCCCAAAAAGCAAGAAACTCCCCCCGTGATCACCCCTCGTGTGCGTATACGGCGCTACAAGCCCAGCAGTGCCGTGGCATCCTTTGTGGGCACGGTGGTATATCTTGCGGCAGTGGTGCTGATCTCGGTAGGACTGAGCATTTTTGCCATTGACGTGGCAAACGAAGCCTTCGCCTTTAAAAAACAGGGTGTGCCCGTGGACATCACCCTGCAAGGTGACTTCATCAATGTGGACTCCCTTGCCGATCAGCTTTACGATCAGCACGTCATCAAATACCCCGCCATCTTCAAGATTTACGCAAGTCTGCGCCATAAGGACGATCGGGAATTTGTTGCGGGAAAATACAAGGACATCCCCCCGGAGCTGGGATATGATGCCCTGCTTGCCCTCTTCCTGCCCCCTGTGGAGGCACGAAAGGAAATCGACATCACCATCCCCGAGGGATATACGGCAGATGACATTATTGATCTCTGCGTGAAAAACGGACTGGGTACCAAGGAAGCCTTTACCCACGTGATCAACACCTATGAATTTGATGTGCAGACCTATTGGTTCTTGGAGGGTGTAGAGCCCATTACCGATCCCGAAAATGACCCCCGCATCTACCGTTTGGAGGGGTTCCTTTACCCCGACACCTACCGTTTCTACGACAGCTACGAGGATGCCGAAGGAGATATCCCCGGAACGGCGGCGGCAAAGGCGGTCATTACCAAAATGCTCAACCAATTCAAGAAAAACGTTAAAAAATCCTACGTGAGCGCCCACAGAGAGTATATGGAAAAGGTCTATCCCGACGCACCTGCCCTTTCCTTCTACGAGCTGCTGACGCTGGCATCGGTTCTTGAAAAGGAAAACCTTGCAGACGAGCGCTCCTACAGCTCTGCCGTCTTCTTCAACCGCCTTGCCCACCCCGAATACGAGGGCATTGGCGGACGGTTGGAAAGTAACGCCACGGTGCTTTACGCCATCCGTCACGAAACAGGAACCCTGCCCACGGAGTTTACCGATGCTGAGCGAGACTATGTCTCCGCCTATAACTCCTATACCAACGCGGGGCTCCCCCCCACGCCCATCACCACCCCTACCGCCGACTCCATCAATGCGGCACTCTACCCTGCTACCACCATGGAGGGCACGCCGCTGACGTATTACTACTTCGTGGCAACCAAATCGGGATACAGTTTTTTTGCCGAGACCTTCGAGCAGCATCAAGCAAATATCGTGCGCGCAAACAACGGAGAAGAGGCAAAATCGCCCCTGGACGTGGAAGCAGAGGACGAATACGCATAAATCAAGCACGCTGAAAGGAACAACAAGATGTCAATTTTTAAGCGCTTTCTTGACCATTACGCCAAGCCCAAAAACGAAAATTCCGCCCGCTTCCGCCGTGAAATGGCAAAAAAGCTGGACAAGCGCGCCATCAAATATGTGAGCATCCGCGATGAGGGCATGGGCGAGACCATCATCGGCAAAAACGGTATGATCAACCTGCGGGACGGGGAGTTGATTCTCATCTCCTCCGATCAGATCGTTTTTCGATGCACCATCGAAGAGCTGCGGGCATCGGAGCTGATGAGCTTGGAGGGCGTGATCCTGACAGGACCCGATCTTGAGCACGGGGGCGAAGAGCGCACCGTTGTGGCGTACTACACCGACTTTTATAAAATGGTCACCAAGGTTTAAGGCAATTAAAAAAGAAAGGAAGGCTTTTTAAGCCATCAGCCAAAAATGAACAAGACAGAACTTTCAAAGAATGAACAAAAGCAAAAACAGCAAAAGCAAGAGCGGATCTATTCCGTCATCGCCCTCGTTGTAGTGGCACTTACAGCACTGGCGATCATCGGGGTCGTTGTCAACGTTTGCTTAAAGCGCGCGCAGATGGTACAGCAGGAGGAGCTGTACGGCTGCTGGTATTCCGAGGATGGCGAGTCCTGCTGGCGCTTTGGAGAAGATGAGGACGTCTACTTTTTCGGGAGAAAAAGCCCCGACGATCCCTATCTTTTCTCTTCCTACACCGATTATATCGTAAATGAACAGGTATCCACCGTAACGATCATGCTGGGCAGGGATAACCCCACCGTCTTTCACTGCACGTTGCGCGGCGACAAGCTGACCATGACAGCCGAAGAGACGATCGTATTTCGGAAAGGCATTGACATCGCGCAGTTCAACAAGGATATCGTGAGCAACAAATTACCCGAAAGTCAATCCGAAGAAAGTCCCGCTTCTCCCGCTCAATAAGTTATAAAAAAGCAAGCCCTCTTTTCAAAAATCATGTATATTTTTCCCGCGCGCGGAGAAAATGTAAATGAACGAATTTTGAAAAGAGGGTTTTTCCTATGAGTTACACCACAAAACGCAAAATCATGAACAGCACCGTTTACATTGTGATCGCGCTGGTGATCGGCGCCGTGCTATTGACCGTTGCCGCCACCGTCATCGGCATGCAGGACAAAAAGAAAACGCCCACCCCCATTATCACCGATCCCCCTGCCGCGTCCTCCCCCCTCTCCCCCGACAAGCCTGCCGACAAGGTGGAAACGCCGCCTGCCACCTCCCCCGATAAGCCTGTGATCAACAACAGCCCCTCAAAGGACACCCCGGTCATTGAGCCCGTCAAGCCCGTGATCTATCTGCCTGCCGAGGGAAGTCTGATGAAGGAATACAGCATTGACCTGCCCGTTTTTTCGCTGACCATGAATGACTACCGCACCCACAACGGCATTGACATCAGCGCGGCGCTGGGCAGTGCGGTGGTGTGCATGACCGACGGCACCATCAGCGCCGTTTGGAGCGACCCCATGATGGGCATGTGCATTTCGGTGGATCACGGTGACGGGCTGATTTCTCACTACAAAAACTTGGCAAGCGAGCTGCCCGAGGGAATTGAAGTGGGCGCGAGCGTGAAGGCGGGACAGACCATCGGCGCTGTGGGCGAGAGCTGTCTTATTGAGATCGCCGAAAGCGAGCATCTGCACTTTGAGCTTACCAAAGACGGCAAGCATGTGGACCCTCTTGGATATTTGGACTTCAAAGCCAATGGGGAGGGCGAATCTTAATCATTACGGACAGGTTTACGGGGGTCTGTTCCCCGCCCCGCCGACACTTGGTGGTGCAAAGCAACGCCAAGTGTCACCTAAAGGGGGGTGGAGCAAAGCCCCAAATAGCTATTTTAACGGACTAAGGGTGTCTCAACGACCGTTGAGACACCCTTTTTACGTGCGTTATTCCTCTTTTCCGTAGTTCACCAGGCGGGCAAAGATGGCTTTTTGATTTTCGTAGCTATCCCCTGTGCGCACCAGCACGGGCGCTTCCACGGTGAAGCAGAGCAGTGCATCGGGAGAAATGTTTTTAA
>JAFTMP010000103.1 GCA_017452335.1 Clostridia bacterium | reverse complement strand
TACCCTTCACCCGTTTTTTCAAAGGAAACAAGCTCATAGTCGCTATCGCAGGTCTCGCCGCCAACGTAATAGCTGACCGCCTTCACAAGACCCACACCGGATGCAAAATAGTAGTCGCGCTTGCCGCCCCGATAGGTAAGTCCCGACACATCGTTGCTGTCGGAAAGGTGCATATCGGTGCTGACCCTCAAACAGTTATCAAAGGTTCCCGCAGGCACCTGCACCTGCTCTTCCTTTTTGGCGGTGATCTCAACAGAAAAGCGCTCACCATAGCGCATCAGCGATCCGGTTTCCTTAAAGCCATCCACCCATTTTTCACTCCACAGACAACCTACGGTGTCGTTGAGAATACCGTAAATGTCAGCATTGATCATGGGAAGAGCCTGCTTGCCGTCATAGCGCTTCCATTCAAAGTTGAAGAGCGTGTTGTCGCGAGCACATCTGATCTCTCCGCCTGCTTGATGAATGGTGTGCCGCTGGAAGAAATTCCAATGCCCCGTTGCGGTATAATTGGGGTTGATATGCTCGTCCGTACGAAGAATGCGCTCCATTGCCGAGCAGGCAGCTTCGGTGTGGGCTCTTTCAAGAGGCGTGGACGCCAGCTTTCTTGCACGCGCCATCACGGGCGTCACGTCCACCAGCTCTTGATCCTTGCAATACTCATTGCGCATTTCAAGAATGGCGTCAAGCCAGGAGCTTTGATCGTATCCAAAGCGCAGGTTTCTTGAGATCTGTCCCAGTGTCGCTTGATTGCCGCTAACGCTTGCCACAAAGACTGCCACGTCGCAAAGCAGGTATTCTTCCTTGCATCCGGAGGTATACCTCCAGTAGTTCCCCTTAGCAAGGGGCAAAATGCCGCTACCGCCCAAAACCTTATAGGAAGAAAGCAACTGCTCGCTTTTCCAGCCGCTTCTGTTATAACTGTATTTTACAAGTCCAACGCCTGCTTTGTACCAGCATTCGGTGGTATGATCTCCACCGTCGATATGCCATTTTTGACAGCCCTCAAAAATGCCTGCCGGTGTTTTCACGGTTTCGCTATCGGAACAGTAGGTCAGCACCGTACCGTCAGATCCCGTTTGGCGCTCTCCCACTTGCAAACCGGAAAGGGTAAAGCAGCCATCCATCATGGATGCACTGCGCAAAATGTCGCAGGCTTGCCAGTCTAAAGCACAAAGCTCTCCCATGCCAAGACCGCCCTTTTCCATCAGACAAAGTCCCTTTTCACCGGTTTCCATAAGGAAAGCATCATACAATACCCGATAGGAGCGTGCGTGCTTTTCGCTCAGCTCCTTTTCAAAATACTCCTCACAGTAGCCAACACATCTTGCAAAGGTGTGCAGACGATGGTTTTCGGGCAGAAGCTTTAATGCCTTTTCAAGGGCTTCTTTTCCCTTTTCTCCATCTCTTTCGGCATAGCCTCGATCTTCCGCTCTGAAATATCTGTTGGCAACCTCCAGCCATTCGGCGCCCTCGGCGGTCTTGAAGCCCAGCTCTTGCAGATAGGGGATCTGCTTTTCAAGGATAAATTCGATGCCCGAAGAGCCCCACCACTTGCCGTCCTCCTTGGAGCAGACGAAGATCATCACCTCTTCGTTTTTGCCCTCTTCTGCCGCTTTTTTGATGCGGGCAAGCAGTTTGTCATTCTTTTCACCCGGCACCCACCACCAGCCGTACATTAAAACATCAGCCAGTGCAGACTGCTTTTCTCTGCATTCGGGAAGCTCTTCCACTTCCTTCAGCACGTCTTTGTAGACCTTTTCAAAGCCTTCTTTGCTGTTCATCCGCTCAAACGCCTTCAGCTCTGCAACCTTCTTCATTACACGGACAACCAGCTCGTCATTCATTGTTTCATTCATTGCACAAAGATCCTTTCGTAATTTTTTCCTGCCCTCATGCAACTGCCACTTCACCGTTCCTTGCGTGACCCGCATTCTGTCTGCGATCTCCGCAATGGAGAGCCCCTCAAAATAATGCAGCTTGATCACCGTCTGCACCCTTTCTGATAAACGGCTGATGCTTTGGAGCAGTTCGCTCTTTTCCTCCGATTGAAGATAAAGCTCTGCAGGATCGTCACGTTCGTTTTCCTCTCTGCGGACGTTTTCCACCACCTCTAAATCCAAAAAATCCTCAAAACGCATAACCATGTTGCGTGCACAGTTTTTAGCAATACGGCAGACCCATGCCCCGTATTTTTCGGGACTTTTTAGGCTATCCAACTTCATCCAGCCTGTGATAAAGGCGTCCTGTGCCGCGTCCTCTGCAAGATAGCGGTTTCTCGTCACCGACTGCGCCGATGCCACCACCGCTTTTTCATATTTGCGCACCAGCTCCTCATAGGCGCTTTGGTCGCCTGCCAGCGTGAGCAGTACCAGCGTTTCGTCGTCACGTCTTATTTGCATCGCTGTATCTCCTTTCGTTTCATTGTTTTTCGCGCGCTTGTCTTATAGACGGTTTTTTGGGAAAAAAGGTTGGGTGTGAAGAAAATATTTTTTTAAAAAATTTTCATTTTTAATTTTGCAGGATCTTTGCCCATCGCAAATGTCAAAAAGGATCGCACGGTATACGTACGATCCTTTTATAATGTTAGAAGATTATGCTTCTGCCTTTTCCTCAGCAGGAGCCTCAGCCTTCTTGTCAGCCTTCTCTTCAACTGCGCTTTCAACTGCTACCAGTCTGATCAGAGCCATCTCAGCGCCGTCGCCGCGACGGGGGCCGAGCTTGTAGATCTGCACGTAACCGCCGTTCTTTTCAGCGTATTCGGGTGCAATGGTATCAAACAGCTTCTTAACAACAGTCTTCTTGGTGATGAAAGCCAGCGCCTGACGGCGGGAGGCAAGGGTATTCTTCTTTCCAAGTGTA
>JAFTMP010000102.1 GCA_017452335.1 Clostridia bacterium | reverse complement strand
TTACCTGTGCCGCAGATCACCTCTTCTGTGATGATGACCTTTTCTAAGTTTTCCATTGCAGGCACTTCATACATGATGTCGAGCATTACTGCTTCCATGATGGAGCGAAGCCCTCTTGCACCGGTATTTCTCTGAATTGCCAGATCTGCCACCTTTTCAATGGCTTCCTTGGTGAATTCCAGCTCCACGCCATCCATGCCAACCAGCTTTTGATACTGTTTAAGCAATGCATTTTTAGGTGTAGCAAGAATAGACATCAATGCATCCTTGTCCAGGGGATCGAGAGAAACCAGTACGGGGAGTCTGCCCACGAGCTCGGGAATCATTCCGAATTTCACGATATCGTGCGCCTGTGCTTCGCGTAAAACAGTGGACTTGGTGCGCTCCTCTCTGGTTTTGACATTGCCGCCAAAGCCCATAGACTGGGTACCCGAGCGTTTTTCGATCAGCTCGTCAAGCCCCTCGAAGGCGCCGCCACAGATAAAGAGGATGTTTTCGGTGTTGATCTGGATAAAATCTTGGTTGGGGTGTTTTCTGCCACCGTTGGGGGGCACATTTGCAACCGTTCCTTCCAGAATCTTTAAGAGCGCCTGCTGTACGCCCTCGCCCGAAACATCGCGGGTGATGGAGCGGTTTTCACTGCGTCTGGCAATCTTGTCGATCTCGTCCACATAGATGATGCCGTATTCAGCCTGCTCCACATTAAAGTCAGCGGCTTGGATAAGCTTTAGAAGGATATTTTCAACGTCTTCGCCTACGTAGCCCGCCTCGGTAAGAGTGGTGGCATCTGCAATAGCAAAAGGAACCTGCAAGGTTTTTGCAAGCATTTGGGCAAGGAATGTTTTGCCAACACCGGTAGGCCCCAGCATTAACACATTGCTTTTTTGAATGTCAACACCGTCCTCTGCCGCACCCTTTTTCTTCTTTTTTGAAAGCACTCTTTTGTAGTGGTTATACACCGCTACAGCCAACGTTTTCTTTGCCATATCCTGACCGATCACGTATTCGTCCAGCGCTTCTTTGATGGCGGCGGGGCGGGGAAGCGATTCCAGGGTAAAGGGCAAACTACCCTTAGAAGACTTCTTCTTCGGGGAGATGTTTCGATGCTCCGCGATCAGCTCACTGCAGGTCTCAATGCAATTGTCGCAGATATATGCTCCCTCGGGAGACGGAATCAGAAACTCCACCGACATTTCGTCTCTTCCGCAGAAGGAGCAGTGACGCAGGCGGTTGTTTGATTGATTGGGCATACTGTTTTGATTCCTTTCGATTGGTTTCTATAGTTGGATTTTTAACCGTTATTTTGGGGATGCCGTGTCCGACATCCCCAATAATAGTTTGTTTAGTCGTTTCTTGAGGTGACAACCTTGTCAATCAGACCGTATGCCTGCGCTTCTGCGGCAGTCATAAAGTTATCGCGCTCGGTATCAGCAGTGATCTGAGCGATATCCTTTCCGGTGTTCTTTGCAAGGATGGCGTTCAAGTTGTCCTTGATCTTCAAGATGTTTTCTGCATGGATCTTGATGTCAGTTGCCTGACCCTGGAACCCGCCCAAGGGCTGGTGGATCATGATCTCAGAGTTGGGCAGGGCAAATCTTTTACCCTTGGCACCGGAAGAGAGCAGGAACGCACCCATGGATGCTGCCATACCGATACAAATGGTAGAAACATCGCACTTGATATAGTTCATCGTATCGTAAATAGCCATGCCCGCTGTTACAGAGCCGCCGGGGCTGTTGATATACAGAGAGATGTCTTTATCCGGATCCTGTGCTTCCAGAAACAACAACTGCGCAACCACCAGGGAAGCAGTAACGTCGTTTACTTCGTCTGCAAGGAAAATAATGCGGTCGTTGAGGAGTCTGGAATAAATATCATACGCTCTCTCGCCGCGTCCGGTTTGTTCAATGACGGTTGGTACAAGTGCCATAGTGTTCTCCTTAAAAAATCTTATTGCTCGGTTTCTTCGGTCTTCTCAACCTTTTCAGCCTTAGCCTTCTTAGCTCTGGGCTTCTTTACGCTTGCCTTTACCAGGTCCATTGCCTTTCTGGAAAGCAGGTCGTTCTTGATATCTTCGGGATCAATGTAAGCCTTTACCTGGTCAACGGGCATGTTGTATGCGTTAGCCAGAGTCTCCAGCTCGTTGTTGATCTCTTCTTCGCTTACTTCCAGGTTTTCCTTCTGGGCGATCTTTTCCAGTGCCAGTCTGATCTTGATCTGCTTTTCAGCTCTGGGCTTGAACTGCGCGCGCAGTCCGTCAAGATCGGTACCGGTGTACTGCATATAGGTCTTCAGATCAAGACCGTTCTGACGCAGGTTCATGTCATAGTCTCTGAGCATGTTCTCAGCCTCGGTATCAACCATTGCTTCGGGAACCTGTGCCTCCAGCTTTTCTACCAGTGCGTCAAGAAGCTTGCCTTCGAATACCTTATCAGCCTGTTCTTCCTTCTTCTTCTGCAGTTTAGCCTTCAGATCAGCCTTGTATTCATCAAGGGTGTCAAATTCGGAAACATCTTTTGCAAATTCATCATCCAGAACGGGCAGCTCGGTGTACTTCAGTGCGTTGATCTTGGTCTTGAATACTGCTTCCTTTCCTGCAAGCTCTTCAGCATGGTACTCGGTGGGGAAGGTTACGTTTACATCGAATTCTTCGCCTACATTGTGACCGCAGATCTGTTCTTCAAATCCGGGGATGAAGCTGCCGGAGCCAAGCTTCAGGTCATAGCCTTCGCCCTTGCCGCCGTCAAATGCAACGCCGTCAACGAAGCCTTCGTAGTCGATGTTTGCGGTATCATCCATTGCAGCAGCACGGTCGGTTACTTCGATCATTCTGCCCTGGCGGTTACGTACATTCTCAAGCTCAGCCTCTACCTCTTCTTCGGTAACTGCTTCTACTTCCTTAGCCATGGAGATGCCGGTATAGCCGTTGATCTCTACTTCGGGCTTTACGGTAACCTTTGCGACAACCAGTACGCCGTCGTCGTCAATGGTCTCCACATCAATTTCGGGAGCAGCAACGGGCTTGATACCGGATTCTTTTACTGCAGCATCATATTCTGCGGGGAGCAGGTTGTTGAGTGCATCTTCATAGAACACACCCTTGCCGTAGATCTTTTCGATGATCTGACGGGGAGCCTTACCGGGACGGAAGCCCTGTACGGTGATCTTGCTCTTCTTCTGATTATAAACCTTATTGATCTCAGCTTCGAATGCATCCTTTGCAATCAGAAACTTCAGTTCAACGGTATTGGTTTCGGTTTTGTTAGCGGATACGAATTTCATACTCTTTTTGTCCTCCAAGGATATAAATTCCATATTTTTTTGATTCATTTTATGACTCATAGTATTCTAACGAATTTTTTTGCTTTTGTCAATGGTTTTTGCAAAAAAGTAGGAAAAGTTTTCACATTTTCTCGTTGTTTTACTACGATGATAACTTTTTGCTCACTCAATGAGCAGTGGATCAAATTGCAGGTGGTCTGCGGCGATGATGATAAATTCAATATCTTCAAACAGAAAGCGCCTGGGAATGGTATACTGTCCGTGCATGTGACCGTAAAAACAGCGGCGTACGTTATATTTGTGAAGCACCTCCAGGATCTCCCTGCAAACAAAGTCGTTCATGACGGGAGGGAAGTGTAAAAACACCAATAACTCTTCTTTTTCAAGCATTGCGCCCGCTTGCAGAGACCGTTCCAGTCTGCCTGCTTCCCGCAAGACGATTTTTTTGTGATCTGCGCCCGATGGGTTGGCGTTTTCGGTAAACCACCCGCGGCTGCCGCACAGGGCGTAATTTCCGCACTCGTATGCGTTGTTATAGAGCAGGTGCATGTTGTCAATTCCATGTTCCGCAAAGGCTTGTTCAATTTTTGAAGCCGTTCCCCACCAGTAATCGTGATTTCCTTTGCCAATGATCTTCTTTCCCGGTAGTGAGGCAAGGTATTTCAAATCGGGGAGTGCTTCCCCCATGGTCATTCCCCAAGAAAGATCTCCCGGTAACACGATAGTGTCTTCTTCGGTGATTTTTTGTTCCCAAAAGTATTTTAGCCTTTGATCGTGATCCTTCCATCTGTTCCCGAAGATGTCCATGGGCTTGTGGACGGCAAGGGAAAGATGGGTATCTGAAAGAGCGTACAGCGCCATAAAACATCCTTTCTGTTTTGCTGAATATTTCTCTGAAAAGTAGGAAGAATAAAAGAAAAAAGGAGGAATTCAAATGAACAGATTTTTACCCCCGGAGGAGCAGAGCACAGAGGGCAAGAAGAAAAATAAGGGCGTGGTGTGCGATGTGAAAAACTGCGTGTATAATGACAAAAACAGCCATTGTACTGCAGAAAAGATCGCGGTAGGCCCTACCTACGCCACATCCTGCACCGATACGGTATGTGCAACCTTCCGTCAAAGAAACTTGTAAATGGAGCGGCAGACGGGTTTCCGTCTGCCTACATAATCTTTTTACAGTGCAAAGGGAGTGTCTGCTAAGATCTTTGATAAAAAGCTCTTCCTGTGAATGGGACAGGGACCGTATTTCTTCAGCGCTTCGATGTGCGCTTTGGTGGCGTACCCCTTGTGTCCTGCGATACCGTACTGCGGATATGCTTGATCCCATTCAAGGCACATGCGGTCTCGCGTGACCTTGGCAAGGATAGACGCGGCGGCAATAGAGCAAGAACGCGCGTCTCCGCCAATGATGGTGCGCGTATCCATTGTGAAGTCCCTTGCAATGTTTCCGTCCACCAAGACCATATCGGGGCAGGGGCCTAACATTGCCACGGCTCTGCGCATGGCAAGCTGTGCGGCGTTTAAAATATTTAATTGGTCAATTTCTTCAACGCTTGCACAGGCGATTCCGTAAGATATAGCCTCTTTGGTAATCACATCGTAGAGCTTTTCGCGCTTTTTTTCGCTGATCTTTTTGGAGTCGTTTAAGCCCTCTATGTAAAGACCGCGGGGTAGGATCACTG
>JAFTMP010000101.1 GCA_017452335.1 Clostridia bacterium | reverse complement strand
GACAGACTGTTGTTGATCTCGCGGTCAAGATAATCTCTTGCGCAAAGACCCACGTTTGAAAGAAAAGCACACGCCTCGGAAACGCTCAAGTCTCTTCCTGCGGCGATCTTTAAAATATCGGAAACGGTGATGCCCTTAAAGCGTACGGGCGTTTGGAAGGCGTAGCTCACCCCCAGGCGTGCACGCTCGGTGACGCCAAGATCGGTGATATCCTGTCCGTTAAAATAGATCTTGCCGCTGTCGGGGGTATAAATACCCGAAATGATCTTGGCAAGAGTGGATTTACCGCCGCCGTTGGGTCCGGTGATCACGGTAAAGGGCTTGTCTATGGTAAAGGAAACATCCTTCAAAATTTGCTTTCTTCCCTGCTCGGTCTCCACCGAGAAAGAGATGCGGTCCAGTGACAGCATAGTTCCTCCGTTGGGGCTTTTCCCCGATGTATAAATTCGTTCATCTGCCATTGTACCACAAAATTCGCACATAGTCAAACCTTTTAGCAAAATTCTTTTTCTTTTTTCGTTTTTTCAATGTCCGCGCCTATCTGCTTTCAAGCCTTTGTACTGTCGCTTTGAAAAATTCATCCTCCCTAAACGAATCTAACCATTCCCATCCAACAGGACGTGTCAAAATCAAATGAAGCCCTCTTTCATTTCCTAAAAACACGTCGTTCTTTACTGAAAAATTCTTTTCTGTTGCACTCTTGTGATAACAAAAGAAATCATTTTTCTTTGTCATGAGATCTGTAAAGAAAAGATCATTTCCAATCATTAACGGTGCACCGTCTTCAATCTCAAACCATTTTTCATACTGCGCAATGGCATCGCTAAACAGTACTTTTCCTTCTTCGTACCGATTCAGAGCAAATAGCGCGGCTGAGCACTTCAATATCAGCAGTGCAAAGAATCCAAGCCAAGCTTCCGGTATGCCTAAAAACTCAATAACGCCACGTCTTCGGCAATATTCAGTGTATGCATTTGCCGGATCACGTGGAACTTCTTTTGTCAGCATGTACACAAGCAATCGAAGGTCATTTTCCTCATGAATCCATGAATAGTCGCTCATCGTACCGTTTTTTAAAAGTCTTGTTTCTAAAAGCTCCTCTCTTTGCAACGCATACGATGTGGGACACAAATTCAAATAGTTCAAAACATCTTCTTTTTCCGCGATCACACATAGTGTTACAAGCGCTTTTTCCTTGTCCACTGCATTGGAAGACTCAGAAAGAATTCTGTTACATAGATTTTCTATGCGTTTTTTCTCTTCTTTTGTTTTGTCAAAACCGCATTCACACAGAAGATAGACTAAATTTGAGAGAATCTCACAGTTGCCCGGATACTTTTTATAATACTGCTCGGTCAAATTGAGCCTTTTCTCAGGAGAAAAGATCAACGCGGCAAACCGCTCTTGATATACTTGAAGATCCTTGTTTTTTCGGATGGTATCCGTCCCAAGCATTTCATCAACGCTGGTATTGAAATAATCAGCTATTGCCGGAAGCATAGTGATCTCCGGATATCCCTCTCCCCTCTCCCATTTTGAAACGGATTGGGGCGTAATTGCAAGGGCTTCGGCAAGTTGTTCTTGCGTAATGCCACGCATCTTTCTTTTTTCAAGCAATTTCTGTGCAATATAAATGTCTTTCATAAATATGCTCCTCCTCTTTTCATTGTACCGCGCGTTACAACCATAGTATATCATAATTTATCCGTTTGTAAATAACCGTAAAATTGGGAGAGAGTAAACGATTAGTTGAGTCAAAATTATTCGTAATTATCGAAAACGTACCAATACGCAAAACCATCCTGTGCCGCCGAAACGGTGACACAGGATGGTTTCTCATTCATACCTTATCAAAGGCAGGGTTATAATAGTAAAAATTCTTTTTGTCAGCGAGCGTATCCTTGGCAATGCCCAGGCTTTCCGCAAAGCGCTGATAGTGGTTAAGCTCCCGCTGACGCAAGAACTTGATGGGATCGCGTACATCGGGGTCGTCGGTTAAGCGCAGAATATTGTCGTAGGTGACGCGCGCCTTCTGCTCTGCTGCAAGGTCCTCATGCAGGTCTGCAAGCACATCACCTGTAGAAGCAATGGTAGAAGTGCTAAAAGGCATGCCGGAAGCCGCCTGGGGGTAAATGCCCGCGGTATGATCCACAAAATAGGCGTCAATACCCGATGCCTTTACCTGCTCCTCGCTCATGCCCTTGGTGAGCTGATGCAGGATCGCGGACACGATCTCGACATGAGCCAGTTCTTCGGTGCCCACATCGGTGAGCATTCCGATAATGCGTCTGTCGGGCATGGCAAAGCGCTGGGAAAGATAACGGGAAGCGGCACCAAGCTCTCCGTGGGGTCCGCCAAGCTGGGAAATAATCACCTTTGCAAGCTTGGGATTGGGGTTTTTGATCTTTACAGGATACTGTAATTTCTTTTCATATATCCACATAGGGTCTCATTCTTCCTTTCGTTTTGGCTTAACCCTTTTCCCAGGGCCAGGGCGTGGCAGTCCAATCCCAGTAATCGGTATTGCCGCCGGAGCCTGCGGTCAAAGAGCCAAAGCGTTCCTCAAACCCTGCTTTCAGCGTGTCGTGTTCTGCCTTTAGGTTTTTATAATATGCAAGGGCATCTCTGCACCCGGGATGGGAATCTAAATACAGCCCCAGATCCACCATGGCAAATTCAATGCCCTGCAGCTTCTTTAACAGTTCATCTTTTTCGTTCATCGGTTGTTCCTTTGATCCTTTCTCTGTTCCGCTTCTCAAATCCTGAACTTTCCGTGAAACGGCAGCTCAAGCTGTGCAAACAGCGTGCCCTTTGAAAGTGCTTCGGCAGGGGAATAGAGCTTTTCGTAGGGTTGATTGGGGGTGAAAACCATCGCTAAAGGAAAATCCGCATAGCTTCCCGCGCTCACGCATCCGTTTGCGTCGGAAGGAAAAATTTTGCACCCATCCCCATTACAGGTGGGACTTTGCTCTCTTGCCGCAGGCATATACTGTCTGCGATATTGTTTCATCATCATGTCTTTTCCTTTCTTTCGGACAACGTCCGTTTTCAAGAGATCGCTCTCTTATCAACAGTGTATGTCTTTTACATGCTCTTGACACAAAAAAATTCAAAAAAGAATCATGAAATATTTTAAATAAAAGTAGAAAAAATACAAAAAAACATTTGAAAAGAAGAACAAAGTATGATATAATGTATGCTGATGTATTTTGTGCGCAAAGCGCATAAAATACCGTACATTACAAGTACCCCGAGCATTGCGTACTCGGAGAAAAGGATAGATACCATGGCAAACAATCAAACTTTCACAGAACTCGAAACCGTTTCCCTGCCCTTAGTGGCGCTGAGAGGAATTGTGATCTTCCCCGGAGCCCCTGCAAAGCTGGAGCTTTCCTCCATTGAAGATCTTGCCGCAGTTTCTCTTGCCGAAAAGCAAGAGAACGAAGCACTGTTTATCGCACTGCGGGACCCTGAACAACTCCCTCCCTATAAGGTTACCGACTTTTTCACAGTCGGATGTGTTGCACAAATCGGCGAAAAAGAATTGCGTCCCAGCGCGGTTCGTTTGACCGCTTCAGGTTTTTGCCGCGCAAGGATCTTGTCGATTTCCGAAGATTTCCGTTCCTGCACAGTGCTTCCTTTGGAAAATGAAAATGATCTCATCAACAGCACCTCCGGTGCGAAGCTTTATAAAGAAACACTGAGTCTTCTTGACGAATTTGTAAAACTCCTGCCCACCGGCACCAAGGAATTAAAGGATGCGATCTTAAAATCGGCAACGCCCGGTGATCTTGCCGACAGCATTGCCTGCACACTGCTCATCAGCTTCTTACACAAGCAAGCAGTGCTTGAAGAGGCAGATGTAAAGAAGCGCTTGCAGGTGCTCAACAGCGTGATGAAGGAAGAAATTCCCCTTTTAAAAGAGGATATTCTGGTACACACCAAGGTGCGCGCGGCACTGGAAGAAAACCAAAAGGAATATTACCTCAAGGAACAGCTCCGCGTCATTAAGGAAGAGCTGGGCATGGACGACGAGGACGAGGAAACCAACGAATACCTTGCCAAGATCAGCCGCGCCGCACTGCCTGCAGACATTGAAGAAAAGCTCATCAAAGAGGTTGGAAAGCTCTCAAAAACCCCTTATGCCTCTGCCGAGGCATCGGTTTTGCGCAGTTATTTAGACACTGTTTTGGAAATCCCCTTTAACAAATCGGGCACGGAACGCGCAGACGTGAAGGAGACTGCAAGAATTCTTGATAAGGATCACTACGGCATGGAGAAGGTCAAGGAGCGTATTCTTGAATACGTTGCCGCAAGACAGCTCAATCCCGATTTAAAAAGTCAGATCCTCTGCCTTGTAGGCCCTCCCGGTGTGGGCAAGACCTCTATTGCCGCTTCTCTTGCGGAATCGCTCCAGCGAAAGTATGTACGCGTTTCGCTGGGCGGCGTGCGGGACGAAGCGGATATCCGCGGTCACAGAAAGACCTACGTTGCCGCTATGCCCGGACGGATCGTCCATGCGCTCATTCAAGCAGGGGTAAACAATCCTTTGATCCTGCTTGATGAAATTGATAAAATGGCAAGCGACGGCAGAGGAGATCCCTCCTCCGCTATGCTGGAGGTGCTTGACGGGGAGCAAAACAAGTCTTTTAGAGATCACTTTGTAGAACTGCCCATCGACCTTTCAAACTGCCTGTTCGTTGCCACAGCCAACACCCTTGACGGTGTTGCCCCCGCGCTCATCGACCGCATGGAGATCATTCACCTCTCCTCTTACACGGCAGAAGAAAAGGTCCAGATTGCCAAAAAGCATCTGATCCCCCGTCAGCGCAAGCGCCACGGCATCACTGCAAAGCAGTTGAAGATCGAGGACAGCGCCATCAACGCCATTATTCTCTCCTACACCAGAGAAGCAGGCGTGAGAAACTTAGAGCGCTCTATAGCCTCTATCTGCCGTAAGGCGGCGCGCTTCATCGTGGAAGAAGGAAAAGCCACCCAAAAGGTTACGGCTAAAAATATTGAAACCTACCTGGGACACTTGAAGGTCCTGCCCGAAAAGGTATACAGCGAACCGCAAAGAGGCGTTGTAAACGGTCTTGCCTGGACAGAGGCGGGCGGTGAGCTTTTGCGGGTAGAAGCAGTTTCCATGCCCGGAAACGGCAAAATGGAATGCACGGGAAATTTGGGCACCGTCATGAAGGAATCGGGACAGATCGCTCTTTCCTGCATGAAATCCAGCACCAAGGAGCTGGGTCTTGCCGATAACTTCACCAAAGATACCGATATTCACATCCACTTCCCCGAAGGGGCAACCCCCAAGGACGGTCCTTCTGCCGGATGTGCTATTTTCACAGCGCTTGTCAGCGAATTTACAGGAAAGCCTGTAAGACAGGATATCGCCATGACCGGTGAGATCACCCTGCACGGAAGAGTCCTGCCCATTGGGGGACTTCGAGAAAAAGCCATGGCGGCTTATAAAGCCGGTGTAAAGACCGTGCTCATTCCTGAGGATAACCGCAAGGATCTGGCAGAGGTAGACAAGGCAGTGCTTGAAAACATGGAATTCATCTGCTGCAGCAAAGCATCGGAGGTACTGCGCAGTGCGCTGGTCAGCGATGACTCCCTTCGATAAACAATCTCAAGAAAGGAACAACCATGCTCAAACCCAACTTAAATAACGTCAATTTAACCATGTCTGCGGGCTTTGTGTCCCAGTTCCCCAAGGATCAGCTTCCCCAGGTTGCCTTTTCGGGACGCTCCAACGTTGGCAAGAGCAGTCTGATTAACAGAGTGCTTGGGCGCAAAAGCCTTGCCCGCGTGTCCTCTGCCCCCGGTAAAACCATTACAGTGAACTTCTACAACGTGGATAAGCAGTTCTATTTGGTGGACCTGCCCGGGTACGGCTATGCACGCCACAGTGCTGAGGAACAAAAGAAGTGGTCCTCCTTAGTAGACGGCTATCTTGCAGGTGAACACCAGCCCGATCTGGTGGTACAGCTCATTGACATGAAAACGGGACCCACCACCGATGACAACATGATGCTTTCTTTTTTAAACGAAACGGGCATTCCCTATTTTGTGGTTGCCACAAAATCCGATAAGCTCAATGTCACAGACTTTAACAAGATGAAGGACGCTCTGCGCACCCACCCTCTCATTTCCGAGCAGGCGGATATTATCCCCTTCTCCTCCTTAAAGCCTGTTGCGGCAGACGATATTCGAAAAAAGATCTTTACTCTGCTTGACCGATAAAATGTACTTCGGTCAGGAGAAAGGAGCGCTATGTTTTTTAGTCTTTTATCCTACTTCACGTCGGGTAATCAAATATTGATCATCTATGCCCTGGTCACTCTGCTTTTGCGTATTCCCGCCATGCTGCTCTCCCTCTCTATCCACGAGGCTGCACACGGTTGGATGGCAAATAAGCTGGGTGATCCCACGGCAAGAAACCTTGGCAGGATCACCATCAATCCTCTCAAGCATTTAAATCCCTTGGGTGCGCTTTCCATGCTGATCTTTGGTGTGGGCTGGGCAAATCCCGTTCCCATCAACAGCCGTTATTTTAAGAAACCCAAAAGAGATATGGCACTGACTGCCATTGCGGGTCCGCTTTCCAACTTAGTACAAGGCTTTGTTGCCACGGCACTGATGATCGTGGGAACCAGACTCTTTTTCGGATCTATCGGATATGAAGGAAGCGATGTACTGTTCTTCTACTACTTTTCCAAGATCATTGACGGCACCATGATCGAGAAGATCGTCTGCATCCTTTTTGCACTTCTTTGGATCTATGCTACCTTGAATTTCTCTTTGGCGCTGTTCAATCTCATTCCCATCCCTCCCTTTGACGGCTCGCGCCTTGCCTTCGTATTCCTGCCCGACAAATATTACTTTGGCATCATGAAATACGAGCGCTATATCATGTTCGGCTTTCTTGCCCTTTTCTATTTCTTCGGGGATGCTCTCGGAACGATATTCAGCCTGTTCATTGAACTGGTCTTTTTAAGCTTTTCGTGGGTGCTTCTGATATGAACGAAACGCAAAAGCTGAATTTCAACGAACAGACCTCCCTTGGTCCGCGCTACCAGCTTGAGGTGTTTGAAGGACCGCTGGATCTGCTTTTAAAGCTCATCGCCCGCAATAAGGTGGATATCTTCGATATTCCCATCGCGCTGATCTTGGATCAGTATATGGAATATGTGAATGAGCTGGACAAGACCGATTCGGAGATCGCAGGCGATTTTATCGCCATGGCGGCGGAACTGATGCTCATCAAAAGCAAAATGCTCCTGCCGGGTTCGGCTGACCCTGCCGCCCCCGACCCCAGAGCCCAGCTTGTCAGCGCCTTGATGGACTACAAAAAAGCCAAGGAAGCGGCAATCGAGTTAAACGGGCTTTATCAAGTATACAGCGGCAGAATGGCAAAGGAAAGCGAAGAAATTGACGTGGACAAGACCTTTGTGGCACCGCAGGAGCTGGAATTTTTGGCAAAGGCATTTGAGCGCATTGAAAAGCGGCGCAGACTCATGGATCTTGCAAAGACCGATGAGCCCGAAAAGAACTTAAAAACCATCGCCACGGCAAAGGTGACGCCCATTCACGAAAAGGTGGTTTCTATGCTCAAATACATGCTGAAAAAGAAAGCACCTGTAAGCTTTGAGGAGCTGATGGCGCAATCCCGCACCCGTTCGGAGCTGGTAGCGTCCTTCATTGCACTTTTGCAGTTGATCAGACGCGGACAGATCGCCATCGTGTCCGATGATCCGGAAAATCCCTTATTGGAGATCAATCATGAGCGAGACAAATTTGCAGCAACAAACAATTGAACTATTAAATGACGATGAGCAAAAGGCGGCTCTTGAAGCAGTGCTCTTTGCCGCAGGATATCCGCTGAGCTTTGAAAAGCTGGGGGAGACCTTCGGTAAGAGCGAAAAAGAGATGCGCTATTTGGCAGAAGAGCTGGCGTCTGAATACAACCGCGCAGATAGGGGCATCCTTTTACTGGTTATGGAGGAATCCTGCCAGCTTTGCTCCAAGGAGCAGTATAAGGACTATATCCGCACAGCCATGGGTATCCGTTCCTCGGGCAAGCTTTCCAATTCCTGCTTAGAGGTGCTCGCCATCGTTGCCTACAGTCAACCTGTGACCAAGGCGTATATCGAGCAGGTACGGGGCGTTGACTGCTCCTGGGCGATCGGAACGCTTTGCGATAAACAGCTCATTGAAGCAAAGGGACGGTTGGATGCACCGGGAAAACCCATTCTCTACGGTACAACGATGGAATTTTTACGCGTATTTGGAATAGGCTCTCTTGAAGAACTGCCCAACTGCGACTCTCCTCTTGCCGTACGCCAGGATCCGGTTGAACAAACGACCATCATCAGTGAAGAAAGCAAGGAGGAAGCGCTTACAAAGTGATCGCCTTGCAAATCGGTAAGGGACAAAGGAGGCGAGAGCACTGAAAATTTTTCTTTTGATACTGTTGAGCCTCACCGGGCTGCTCGTACTGCTATTCACCCTTCCCGTTCGTCTTCTATTTTGCTATGACGGAAAGCCCTGCCTGCAGGTAAAGGTGCTGTTTCTTTCCTTTTCCATCTTTCCAAAAAAGAAAAAAAAGTGGAAGATGAAGGAGCATCTGCCCGAGTATCAAACAAAGCGGAAAAAGAGAAAAAAGCCTCAAGCTTCTCCTGTTAAGCATGAAGCAAAAAAAGAAAGACCAACCAAAAAATGGGATCGTATTAAAGATACTATTGAGCATACCTACAGACTTTTAGATCTGGTGATCTTCCCTCTTTTGGAACGCCTTGGGAAAAATTTAACGGTACGGATCTCTCGGCTTGAAATCATCATCGGCTCATCGGATGCCGCTAAAAGTGCCCTGCGTTACGCCGCGGCGGTCAATAGCGCATACGCCCTTCTTGCCTTTTTGGACGAACACACCAAGCTTAAAAAGAAAGCCTCCGGAACCGTAGATATACGGTGTGATTTTTCAGCACAAACCTCCACTGCGCTGTGCGAGGTGGAGCTTTCCATCTGTCTTTATCGGGCACTGCGGGTGGTTTTACCTGCACTGATGACCTACCTTAGAGAATTCACTGAGGATGAACCTCCCGTCAATTAAACTATTCAATAGCAATCAACTCATTCAAAAACTAAAAAAGTGAGGATATAATCATGTCAAGCAAACAAACAGATCTGGTACGCACCGCCCTTGAGGGCGCAAAAGAGATCATTGATGCCAATACCGTCCTTGGTGCCCCCCTTCAAATGGACAACGGCGTAACCATCATCCCTGTCAGCAAGGTTTCGGTGGGTCTTGCAACCGGTGGACTTGACTATTTTGGAAAAAACATGCCCGCAGGCACCGTCAACGATCCCCAGAAGGTTACTTCCTTCGGTGGCGGCGGCGGAACCGGTATTACCGTGAGCCCCATCGGATTTTTGGTGGTGAAGGCAAGCGGAACGGTGGAACTGCTTACCGTAGATGCCGCTTCCAACAGACCCACGGCAGTGAGCATCATCGAATCGGTCATTGACGTTTTAGAGCGTTCTCCCGAAATTGCCGAAAAACTGAGGAGCACCCTGTCTACCTTTAAGAAGAAGGATGACGAAACACCCTGCGACTAAGCAACAGGATCATTATTAAGCGGGGACAAGGGCATATTTTTATGATCTGTACCATAGGATAGCAAAAAGCGGTGCTGTATCCGTTTAGAAACAGCAAGTATTTATCGACCGCTCACGGAGCTGATTCTATGAAAAAACTCATCTTATTGATCCTTGTCCTCTCCCTTTTACTTACCGGTCTTCCCCTATCCGTAAGCGCACAAGTAACCAAACCCGCAGTAGATGCCACCGCAGTCATTTTAATGGAGGCAAGCACGGGGCAGATACTATATGAAAAAAATGCAAATGCACCGCTTCCTATGGCAAGCACCACAAAAATCATGACCTGCCTTGTAGTGCTGGAGCATTGTGATCCAAATGAAGTGATCACCGTCCCCACGGATGCGGTAGGTGTAGAGGGTTCCTCTGCCTATCTGCGCCATGGCGAGCAGATCAGCATTATTGATTTACTATACTGCTTAATGCTTCGGTCTGCCAATGATGCGGCAAGTGCTCTTGCCATTCATACGGCGGGCAGTATTGAAGAGTTTGCCCGCTTGATGAATGAAAAGGCACAAAAGCTGGGGATGGAAAACAGTCATTTCACCAATCCTCACGGGCTGGATCACGAAGAGCACTATGCCTCTGCCGCGGATCTTGCAAAGCTTACTGCCCACGCACTTGAAAACGAAAGCTTTTGCAGGATCGTTTCCACCAAAAGCTATCTTGCGGGAAGCGGTGAAAATCAGCGTGCGCTCACCAACCATAATCGCCTGCTTTACAGCCTTGAGGGATGCATCGGCGTGAAAACAGGCTACACCATCCGCGCAGGCAGATGTTTGGTCAGTGCTTGTAAAAGAGAGGATACCACCCTCATTTGCGTAACCATCAATTGCAGGGCTGACTGGCAAAGCCACAAGGATCTCTATTCTTATGGTTTTTCCAAAGTCAAACGCGTGCTCTACAGCGGTTTTGAAGGAACACTTCCCGTGGCGGGCAGTACCTTGAGGGTTCCCGTCTATGCAGAAGGCTACGCCCTGCTGACAGAGCCGGAATCTCAGGTTTCCTTTTCACTAAACTGCCCTCATTTTCTATTTGCCCCCATTGACAAAGGGGAGCGTGTGGGACAGATCTTAGTCGTTCTTAACGGAACCACCATTGACACCATTCCCATTTATGCAGAAGAGAATCTGGTCCTGCCCCCCGAAAAAGGACCAATCGCCCGCTTTTTCTCTGCCATTATTTCATTTTTTCAAGGATTGTTTCACACATAGGACTGTCATAAAAGAAAGGATACATCATGCCACAGCTTCGCATTCAAAAATATATTGCCGACTGCGGACTCATGTCCAGAAGAGCAGCCGAGGAGGCTATTCGTAACGGCGAAATTACTGTAAACGGTGAACAAGCCGAAATAGGCTTAAAGATCTTTCCCGGAAAGGATGAGGTGCGCTACAAGGGACGCAAGGTTACCATGCCCCGTGGAGAGCATATCTACATCATGCTCAACAAGCCTGCAGGATACGTAACCACCACCAATGATGAAAAGGGGCGTCCTTGTGTAACCGACCTTTTAAAGGGACTTGACCGCAGAGTTTATCCCATTGGGCGCCTGGATATGGCATCGGAAGGACTACTTTTGCTTACCGATGACGGGGCGCTGACTGAAAAACTGACGCACCCCAGCCATGATATACCCAAAATTTATAATGTAAAGGTGGAAGGAGAGATCACCGAGGAGCAGTATAGGCTTCTGCTCTCCCCTATGGTGATCGACGGATACAAGATCCGTCCCGTATACACCGAGGTGCTTTCCAGAGGCGAAGGGCGTACCCTTCTGCAAATGACCCTTTATGAAGGCAGAAACAGACAGATCAGAAAAATGTGCGAGCAAGCGGGCTTAAAGGTTCGCCACTTAAAGCGCATCGCCATTGGAAAGCTGACGCTGGGCAGACTGCGCAGAGGAGAATGGCGGTATCTGACGGGAGAACAGGTGTCCTATTTGAAGGGAGTTCAAAACAATGTTTAAGATCCTTCCCATGCAAAGCATTGACGAACGCCGTGCCCTGTGTCAACGTACCGGTGCAGAGTTTTATCCGGGAGATCTGGCTTATCAAGCATTTATTGACGAAAAGGAAGCGGGCATCATTACCTTTTTCTTTTCGGGAAAAAGAGGGTGCCTTAGACAGATCTGCTTCTATCCCGATATGCAGGATTTTGAAGTCATGTTTATCGGCGGCAGGGCGTGTATGAATTTCATGGATTCGGTTGGTGCAACCGAAGGGTATTTCATTAGTCCTGATCCCTCAAACGAGCGCTTGACACTGGCTTTGGGCTACAAGAAGCAAGACGACGGCAGTTATTACTTGAATACCGAGGGCTTTTTCATCGAGCACTGCAAAAGAGAACAAGAATAGTTCTAAATGAGGATACATACAATGAATCACGGAAGCATGCTTCCGTGATTTTTCATTTGAAAGGAAGCTTTTTCCAAAGCGCGGTATAGCGATGAATCCTCAACAACATCTCAATGATCTGTTTCTTGCAGACACTTATCAAATGCTCCGAAAAAATGACCGTTCCGCCACCGATGCGGTATTGCGTCTGCGGCTGTACATTACCGTAAGCGGATACAAAAAAACTCTAAGAGACCTATTTTTTGAAGGCGGGTTTACAGCTAAGGAGTACGATGACCTGCTCTTTCGATACAACAAGGAGTTATCAAAAGGATTTTCTTGAATTTGTCGAAGAGTGTCTTGAAATAATCCCAATTTATGGAAATTATTTTTCGTCTGACTCTTGCAATATTTTCCAATTTATGGTATTATTGTGTTGTAAGATTTTTCCATATTCAATTGAATTTTATCAAAACATGGAAGCAAATAAAGAAACGAGGTACCGCAAATGGAACACAGCTTGAAAATCCTATTGGCAGACGAAAATGAAGAATTCAGAAAACGAACGATTTCCTCTTTAAAGCAATATGGCTTTAGCCGTTTTGAAGAAGCAGTAACGGGAAAGGAAGCTCTTGAAAAAATTGAGCGTTATCATCCCGACATTGTGTTGCTGGATGTGTGGTTGGATCGTATGGACTGCGTGCAGGTCATCAAAGCCGCCTATAAGCTCTCCTTTCATCCCGACCCGCCGCCGTCCTTCATCGTGCTCTCCGAATCTCCCAATCCCAACATATACGAAGAGTCCATTGAATCGGGCGCAGATTACTGTATGACAAAGCCCGTTGATTATGAAAACCTGTCGGGGCGCATCCATCGGGTCTATCGAAACAAGCTGCGCGGGGGCGGCATGACCGCTACTGCCAAAAACAGAGGCGCAGACCTTGAAACACAAGTGACCAAGGTGATCCATCAGATCGGCGTGCCCGCACATATCAAAGGCTACCAGTATTTGCGCACCGCCATTTTGATGGCGATCTGCGATAGAGAAGTAATCAATGCGGTGACAAAAGTTCTCTATCCCACCGTTGCCAAGCAATATCAAACCACCTCCTCCAGAGTGGAGCGCGCCATTCGCCATGCCATTGAGGTGGCATGGGACAGAGGGGACGTAGACGTGCTCAACTCCTTTTTCGGATACACGGTCCAAAACGATAAAGGTAAGCCCACCAACTCTGAATTCATTGCCATGATCGCGGATAATTTGCGCTTGACAAATAAGCTCTCTTAAATACCACTGACAAAAAACATAACCGTCGTTTTGATCGATGGTTATGTTTTTTGTCATATATCCCATCCTGCACACATAGAATGTACAAGCATGCTTCCAAAAGCATCTCCCTGCCATGCACAAGGAATAGTTTTATGAACAATGCCCTTTCCTTTCTTGAACGAACGCTTCCCTCCTCGCTGATCTATTTGCTACATAGCCACCCTCACCTTCAAGAGCTTCGTATGAGCATTGATGCACCGATCGTCGTAGTCAGCGCTGACGGACGAAAAACCAGTCACTTGATCTGCACGCACGACCTGCTTACAGAGACCTTGAACCGACTTTGCGAGCACTCCTATTACAGTCACGCAGATACCATCAAGGAGGGCTTTCTTTCCTTGGATCACGGCATCCGTGTGGGGCTTTGCGGACGAGCCGTGTGTCATGGCGAAGAACTGACTACAGTTAAGGATATCACATTTCTCTGCATCCGTATTCCCGGTCATATCAAAGGCGTTGCAATGCCGCTGTTTTTAAAGATGAAGGAGCACCGCTTTTCAAGGGGAACTCTGCTTTATTCTCCTCCCGGTGTGGGAAAAACCACGGTACTCAAGGACCTCGCCTTTCTTCTTTCAAGGGAAGGACTGCATATTGCGGTAATTGATACGAGGGGGGAGCTTTCCTGTGCTCTGAAGGGAGTGCCCGCATCGGTATACCTTTACTATCCCAAAGCCCTTGCGCTTGCCATGGCAGTACGCACGGTTACGCCCGATTTGATCCTGCTGGATGAGATCGGTGCCGAGGAATGCAAAGAAATTTTTACACAAGCCCCTGCCGGGGTACCCATCGTAGCATCCGCGCACGGACGCTCACTTTCCGAGATTTTAAACAAAGAGGAATTTGAGTGTCTAATCAAACAAGGGATCTTTTACCTGTTTGCAGGACTTGAGCGCGTCGGCAAAACCGCTCGATTTCGTTTTGATACCCTTGAGGAGATTGCAAGATACAAGGAGAAACACTGATGCGTTTGGCAGGTATTATTCTATTGTCACTCTGTCCGATCATCGCGGGCTTTTATATGGGCAAAAGAGAACAGAAAAAGCTTGCCGATCTTTCTTATATTGTACAGCTTCTTCAACATCTCCGGCAGGAAACATGTATAGGAAAAACCAAGCTTGCCCTCTGCTTTGAAAAATTCGAAGAAGAGCTACACGCACAAAGTACCCATCACTTTGCGCTGCGGGAATTCGAACAAGGTCTTTCAATGCTTTCCTTACAACCCGAAACAAAAAAGAAGCTTATTTTCTTTTTTGGAGCTCTTGGCAGCGGAGATGTGACACAAGAATTGGCACGCTTTGAAATAATCAACGCTCAAATCGGAGAAGAGCTGGTTCTGCTTGAAAACAGCATTCCGGAAAAGGTCAGGATCTCGCGCACACTTGGGATCTGTATCGGAGGAATGATCCTGCTTTTACTGTTATAGCACTGTGAAAGGAATGCGTCCTTATGGAAATTACGCTTTTACTCAAAATCATCGGTGTGGGACTGCTCATCGCGGTTGCCAATCAGATCCTTGCAAAGACAGGCAAGGAGGATCTTACCGTATGGATCACGGTAGCGGGAATTGTGTTGGTATTGGTGATGCTGATGGGCGAGATCAGCGGCTTGTTTTTGCAAATCCGCTCAGCTTTCGGTATATGAACGCCCTTTCACTATGCGGTATTGCGCTCCTTTGCTTTGCCGCCATACAGATCCTCGGAAAAGATCGGGCTGGTTTTGGAGCATTAGTGGGCATTGCAGGAACAATTTGTTTACTCGCCCCTGCCCTCGGATCGCTACTCTCCCTTTCCTCCCGGCTCAAAGAGCTCTTTGAGGAGTATTCCTTTAAAGGAGCAGACTCTCTCATCAAAGCATTTGGGATCGGGCTTTGTTGCGAGGTAACCGCGCAGATCTGCAAGGATGCGGGCGCAAGCGGACTTTCAAACGCCTTGGATTTTGCCTGCAAATGCGCCATCTTGTCACTCTGCCTGCCCTTATGGCAAGAGGTTTTTGACTTCATTCAAGGATTGCTGTCATGAAAAAAATCATTTTGTGTTTCTTGCTGTGCACGCTATATTTTTTCATTCTTCCCGCGCCCTGCATAGCACTTGAGGAGGATGTCCATTACGACGCACTGCTTGAAGCATTACCCGAGGAATATGCCGAATATTTTTTAAATGGCGAGGGGAGGGTCACTCTGCCCACGCTTCCCGATTTTTTAGCGCTCTGTTTTGACAGTCTGCGCTCTGTTCTCCTTGAGGGAACAGGAAGTCTAAAGCATACGATGGCACTGATTCTGCTTTGCAGCCTGTTTACCATGCTTGAAAAAAGCTTTAGGGAACAACGTGCCGCGGGGGCATTGCGGATATGCGTACTGCTCTCGGGACTTCTTTGCATCGGACAGGCTCTTCCCTCCTTATTTTCCTTGGCAAGTGCCCATCTTGAAAAGCTCTCCGGATTTCTTTCAGGTCTTTTACCGATCCTTAGCAGTATCAATCTTGCAATGGGTGGTGTAAACAGCGCCACGGTTTGCACCGTTGCCATCTCCGTATTTTTATCTTTAACGGGTGAATGGTGTTTAGGACTGCTTTTTCCCCTCCAAAAAATCTGTTTTGCCTTCGACTTAACAGCGTTGATATGCGAAAATACGGGACTCTCCTCCTTGGCAGGAAGCATAAAAAAAATGTTCCTCTTTCTGCTTTCGGGAATCAGTGCGTTTATCTTAGCAGTTTTTGCTTTTCAAAACCTGGTTGCGGCAAAGACTGATTCTGCCGCTCTGCGGGCATTTCGCTTTACTGCAGGCGGCTTTGTGCCCATGGTAGGGTCTGCCCTCTCAGAATCCTCTAAAACCCTCTCTGCCGGACTTGATCTCATCCGCTCTACCGTGGGGGCGGTTGCTGTGATATCCATTTTACTCATGCTCCTTGTTCCGCTGTCCTCTTTATTCGTATATTCCATTCTGTTTTCTCTTTCTTCCTCCTTTGCCAAGGCGCTTGAAAACGATCTGTTGTCCTCTCTGTTTTCCATTGCTTCTTCTACCGTAAACGGACTCATTGCGCTGATCATTCTTTGTGATCTGCCTCTGATCCTCTGTCTTGCCATTTCTCTTTCGAGCACAATTGCTTAAAGCGATCGCACCATTTGAAAGGAGAACCGTGATGAAAAATTATCTGCTCACCCTTTTGATCGTCTGTCTGCTTACCGGAGGCGTTTGTTTTTTATCTTCGGGCAGTTCCCATGAAAAGCATTTGCGGTATTTGTGTATGCTTTTAACGCTCTTGGCAATGATCTCTCCCCTGCCGGGGCTTCTTTCCTCCTTTGGTCAAACAGAAGATCCGCTCATCACCCTTCCCCCGGAGCTTCGATCGGAATATGGGGAGCTGTTAAAAGAACAGACCGAGGAGCGCTTAAATGAAAATCTGCAAAACGTATTTTTTAAGGATTTCGATTTAGCGCAGAATGAGATCTTCGTCTCCTGCAAAATGGACTTGGCAGAGGACGGCGCTTTTTCCCTTAAAGGAATCACGGTAAGGCTGTGTTCCCCCAAGGCAGTTTTAAAAAGAGAAGCCCTTCGGGAATACCTGCACACGCTTTGCGACACAGTCGTTTTTTATGAAGAATTATAGTCAAAGGAGTATGGTATGTCTATCACAAAAAAAGGATCTCTTCCAATACTGCTCATTTTAATGGCGTTGTGCGCCCTATTACTGATCGTTTTTGACAGTACCGGGCGCAGTAAGGGCGAAGATGCCACCCCTACATTTGCGCAGGAACGCCAAAAAGAGGAGGAGGCGCTCAGCGCCTTTCTTGAAGAGACGAAGGGGGTAGGTGATGCCACGGTGAAGCTGTGCATGGACGATCAAGGGATCATCACGGGTGCGGCGGTCATTTGCACAGGGGGAGAAGATCCCGTGGTGCAGGCAACGGTGATCCGACTTCTTTGCGCGGCATTGGGACTGCCTTCAAATAAAATTTACGTCAGCGGCAGCCGTTAGCGTCTTTTCAGTATTTTGCATACTGCATACATATTGCACACGGTCCATGAATATATTATATCAAACAAATCCTTCAGGAGGCTCAAATGCAAATCACAAAATCTACTGAACAAAAGGTTGAAAAAAGCCTTGTACCCATTGGCGAAACTGTAAAGGAGCTGCCTAAAAAGGTGGGCAAGATCCTTTCTGCCAATTCCAAACGCACCTTGGTCGTCACCGCATCCGTTCTGGTGGTGTGCGCGGCGGTTGCCATCAATTGGCTGTTGTTCGGTCCCCAAAGCAGCGGACTCGAAGACCCCGCCAATACCGACGCCGCCGCTCCCGGAACCTCCGGTGCTCCCTCCGATACCCCTGCCGATAATTTATCTAAAGAGGAAGCGGAAAGCTTTTTCGCCATTGCCATTACCGATAGACAGCGCGCAAGAGACGAGGCTCTTCAAGTGCTTCAAACTGTTGTAGACAGCGCAGATTCTACGGGAGACGAAAAAAATCAAGCGGCAGAAGCCATCGCCCGCATCGCCTCTTACATCGAAGCAGAAGCAAATATTGAAACACTGGTTAAAAGCAAAGGCTTTGCGGAATGCGTTGCCGTGGTTGCGGATGACAACGTCTCGGTAATCGTTGGCACAAGCTCTTCGCTTATGGCAAACGAGCTGGCACAGATCAAGGAGATCGTTTATCTGCAAACGGGAATTGATCCCACGGGAATGCGTATTACCGAAAAGCTTCTTGATAGTGCAGAATAACTACTCCTCTGTTTTGAAGCACTTATGACACACATTTTTGATGTGCCTCATAAGTGCTTTTTCTTTACAGCGCAAAAGAACAATTCTCTCTTGAAAAATACGCTTTGGTGTGCTATAATTTATGCATCGTACGAAAGAGAGGATGAAGGCATTGAACAACATCATTTTAAAAGGATACCGCGCGAAGGATCTGGAGTTTCGCGGACACTTAACACCGGGTGCTAAAATTCAACTGGAGAATAAATATTCTTACAACGTGCGCTATGGAAAGGATCACCTTTGCATTGCAGAGCTGTCCTGCGCAACCTTTGACAAGGAAGCGCCCGATAAATTCAAGGTTGCCGTGGTGATCGAAGGCATCTTCTCCTATCCCGACGGGCTGACTCGTGAAGAAATCCACGTAAAAAGCTACAAGGAGCTCTTTCCCTATGCCAGAGTGCTGATCTCCACCGTCACTTCCGCTTGCGGCATCCCCCCCGTCATCATCCCCATTGCCGATATTGAAAATCAAAGCATTTACCGCATTGATACAGGAAACATCAAGCCATGAAAAAGACCACCCTTTGTTACCTTACCCATCAAAACGACGTTCTGATGATCTTACGCAACAAAAAGAAGAACGACGAAAATAAAGACAAATACATCGGTTTAGGCGGTCACTTTTTACCCGGTGAAACGCCCGAGGAGTGTGTTATCAGAGAGGTATTTGAAGAAAGCGGTATCAAGTTATCCGCGCCCCGCTATTGCGGGATCGTGACCTTCCACAGCGATATCTACCCTTCCGAAGAAATGCATCTGTTTTCAAAAGAGCTACAGGTACGCCCCATATTGCCTGCCTGCAATGAGGGAACGCTATGTTTTCTTTCAACGGAACAGCT
>JAFTMP010000100.1 GCA_017452335.1 Clostridia bacterium | reverse complement strand
ATCTAAGAAAAAAAGAACCTATGATTACTACTCTCCCGGCGGAGTTATGGGAAAGCGACCCGACAGAGCAGTGATCGTTTATTGTAACCGTATCAGAGAAGCCTATGGCGAGGTTCCGATCATTATTGGAGGGCTTGAAGCATCGCTTCGACGCTTTGCACACTATGATTACTGGGACAACAAAGTAAGACGCAGTATCTTGATTGATGCCCGCGCCGATCTTTTAAGCTACGGAATGGGTGAAAAGAGCATTTTGCGGATCGCAAAGCTGCTTGATAAGGGTGTTCCTGTTAAAAAGATCAAGGATGTGCGCGGTACGGTCTATCTGACTTCTGCCGATGACACGGTGCACTATCCCTGTGAAAAGGGCGAGAGCTCTGATGTGCTAAAGACCGACAAGAGTGCTTATGCTCGCTCCTTCGGTATGCAGTACCGCAATCAGGATGCTATTTCCGGTAAAGCAATTACCGAGTATTATGATCAAAAAATGCTGGTGCAAAATCCGCCCATGCCCGTGCTTGAGCGCGAGGAGCTTGATAAGGTGTATGCACTGCCGTATACCCGAGCATGGCATCCTTCCTACAAAGAGGCAGGAGGGGTTCCCGCTATTAACGAAGTAGAGTTTTCCATTACACATAACAGAGGATGCTTTGGCTCCTGCAATTTTTGTGCGCTGGCTTTCCATCAAGGGCGGGCGGTGCGCTCCAGAAGCGAGGAATCGGTACTCGCAGAAGCGCAGGATATCGTGTCTATGCCCGGTTTTAAAGGATATATACACGATGTGGGCGGTCCTACTGCCAATTTCAGATACCCTGCTTGTGATAAGCAAGTCAAGTACGGCGTTTGTCCCGATAAGCGCTGTCTTGCACCAAAGCCCTGTCCCAACATGAAGGTGGATCACAGCGAGTATGCGCGCTTGCTTCGCCGCGTTGCCGCGATTCCCGGGGTCAAGAAAGTGTTTGTCCGTTCGGGCATTCGCTTTGACTATCTGATCTATGATCAAGATGAGACCTTCTTTAAGCAATTGGTGGAGCACCATATCAGCGGACAATTAAAGGTGGCACCCGAGCATATTTGCCAAGGTGTGCTTGGTTATATGGGCAAGCCTCCCGTGCAGGTATATGACCGCTTTAAAAAGCGGTACTTTGAGCTTACAAAGGCAGTGGGCAAGGAGCAATATCTTGTTCCGTATTTAATGTCCAGCCATCCTGGCAGTACTCTTGCCGACGCGGTGGAGCTGGCACTGTATTTAAAGCGAAGTGGATATTCTCCCGAGCAGGTCCAGGACTATTATCCCACACCGGGTACTGTTTCTACCTGTATGTATTATACCGGTCTTGATCCCTTGACCATGAAGCAGGTGGAAATCACCGACGATTACCAGCAGAAGCGCCTGCAGCGGGCACTTCTTCAATACAATCGTCCCGAAAACAGAGAGCTTGTTTGCCAAGCCCTTAAGGCGGCGGGACGGGAAGATCTGATCGGATACGGAAAAGAGTGTCTGGTCAGACCTGTACAGCCTGTATACCGTACTTCGGCAAAGAATCGTTCGTCCGATAGCACGGAAAAGCGTTCTCGTGAAGGACGAACAAACGGTGTTGCGGGCAGAAAGCAAATCGGTCAGAACGGAAGAGGCTCTTCCGATAAAAAATATGACAACAGACATCAACCCAAAAGCAACAAAAAACGATAAGGAGATTTAACCATGAAACGATTTTTAATTCTGCTGCTGGCAGTGCTGATGCTCATTCCTTCTACGGTGATTTGCGTGAGCGCGGATGAAACCGATAACGATCAAGTTAAAGAAGGAACTGTTCCGAAGTCTTTTTCTTTGATCGGCACACCTGACCTTCCTCCCATTGTAAACCAAGGCGAAGTGGGATGCTGTGCGTCCTGCGCAATTACATATACGCAGTATACCAATGCTGTATCCAAGTACATTCGCAAGAATCATCCCGAAATCAAGTTTGAACCTGCTTCGGGTGAGCTTCAGTATCTCTTTGCACCCAAATGGACATTCGGCTTTTCCGGTTCCGGTACGGCTTGGGTGTATCACATTCTCATGGAGCAGGGTGCTGTAACCATGGACAAGTCTTCCTTCCTGCTCCATCCTAAGAGCAAGGCGTTTTTTGTGCATGGATTTACAGGTTTGAAAAAGTTTAGTGCTACCGCGATCGCTTGGGATATTACCGAGCAGCAGATGGAAGAGGCAATGAAGTATCGTCTTGCTTCTTATGAACAGATCTGGGTTGGCGGAAACCACGCGCTGGGCAAGGTAGACGGTAAGTTGGAGTTGACTACTACCGAGGACGGCAAGGCGCTTTTAAATAAGGTAAAAGAAGCGCTCAATGCCGGTAATGTTGTTGTAACCGGCGGACTTTCTGCCGCATGGCAGTACAGCAGTAACAAGGATCCCGATACCGGCAAGTCTCTTGGTAAAATTGTGGATACCGGTACGCTGGGTAAAAAGACCGACCACGCAATGATCTATTCCAGAGGCGATTTGGCAGGCGGTCACCAGCTTTCCATTGTTGGATATGACGATGAAATCGCTTTTGAGGTAAACGGCGTAACCTTGAAGGGTGCGTTCCAGGTTTCCAACTCTTGGGGCGAGGATTGGATGAACGACGGCTATGTATGGCTGATGTACGACGCACTCAATGAGCGCTCCGAGTTTGAAGAGCTGAACTTTGAGAACCGCGTGATCACCATGGACCAGTTCTGCTTCACCGACTGGGAAAAGGATATCATTGAAGGACTTCCCGAGCTGTATGTGGAAGCAGAAGTGAGCACCAAGAACAGAGAGTCTATCAACCTTGTTCCTCTTACCAGAAACAACGAAACCCACAAAACCGAGAGCACCTCTCTTTACATGTTCTCTTACACCAACTATCACCCCGACTACGATGAATTGGGTGCAGGTGATTATTTTGCAATCGACGGCGAAAAGAACGGCGATGAAGCAAAGGGCACCTTCTCGGTTGGATACAATTCTCTGATTGCTGATGAAGCGAAGATCGGTGATTATACCTACGGTATCCGCGTGCAGGCAAGAAAGGGTGAAGTGACTGTTCATGCTCTGCGTTTGAAGAACAACCGCGGAGAAGTAATTGCGGAAATTGAGATCCCCGAGGGCGGCGAAAAGGTTTCTGTTACCAAGAACTATTATTTTGATCAGAAGGTATTCAAGGTTACCCTTGACGAAGCACAGAAGCAGCAGGGTGTTGATTTTGAGGCATTCTCTGCATATTACTGCGAAGGCAATACCGTTGCTGTTGATGTGACGCCTTCCGGCGATGCGGAAAACATAGAGGTGATCGGTAAGACCGATACAGGCAAGGCGCTTACTAAGAATGATAAGGGTCAGCTTGAGCTGACGGTTAGCGAGAATGCTGTGATCAGCCTTGAAACCAAGGAAGTAGAGCCTGTTGTACCTTCTTCTCCCGAAGAACCCAGTGTTTCCGAAGAATCCAATGCGCCTGTCGTTTCTCCTTCCGAAGATGAGAATCCTTCTGACGAAAAGAAGCCTTCTGCGGAAAAGCCCGATAATAACGGTAATGACAGTGATGGTGGCAATAGCGGTGCTGTTGTTATTATTATCATCGTTTCTGTTGTAGCCGTAGCGGTAATCGGTGTGGTCGTAGTGGTCTTTGTCAAGAAACACAAGTAAGCTCTTATCTATCATAAAATGATTGTTTTGATCGGGCGCTTTCACGATGTGTAAGCGCCCGATTTTAAGGGAAAGGATGAAAACAGATGGAAAAGATCAAAACGCTTCAAAAATATATTGACGAGAGCAATAGTGTTGTCTTTTTTGGCGGTGCGGGCGTGTCTACAGAGAGCGGAATTCCCGATTTTCGCTCGGTTGATGGGCTTTATAATATGAGATATGACTATCCCCCCGAAACGATTCTGTCCCACTCCTTCCTCTATTCAAACCCGAAGGAGTTTTACAGATTTTATAAAGACAAGCTGATCTATCCCGATGCGCGTCCCAATGCAGCACATTATAAGTTGGCAGAGCTGGAGCGGGCAGGAAAGCTTCGTGCGGTAGTGACTCAGAACATTGATGGACTTCACCAAGCGGCAGGAAGTAAAACGGTATTTGAACTGCACGGGACGCTTGAGAAAAACTATTGTGTGGGTTGCTATAAGCGATACAGCCAAAGTGAATTACCCTTGTATGAGGAGTATCCGCGATGTACCTGCGGAAAAATGATCCGACCCGATGTGGTGATGTATGGAGAAGCACTGGACGATGATGTTGTAGATGGTGCGATCAACGCCATTGCCGGAGCGGATTTACTGATCATTGCAGGAACCTCCATGAGCGTTTATCCTGCCGCAGGGCTGGTTCAATATTTCAGAGGAAAACACATGGTGATCGTAAACCGCTCCAAAACGGCGGCAGACGAGATGTGTGATCTAGTGATTTGCGGATCGGTTGGAGAGGTTTTGGGCGCTATTGAAGTAAATTGACGGGGAGAGAGGTATGATTGAAAAACTAAGAAAAGCGGCTGAACGCTATGAGCAGCTTGGGGATCTTTTGGGCGGCGGTCAAGTTGCTCCGGGCAGTGCACAGTATAAGGAATTGATGAAGGAATACAGCGACATGTCCGCGCTGATTGCCAAATACGAGGAATATAAAGAGGCGACAAGTAGAATTGATGAGGCATTAGAGCTGTTGGAAATGGGCGATAAGGAGCTTGCCGAGCTTGCCAAAGAAGATTTAAAGGATGCTAAGGAACGCAAAAGCGTTCTTGAAGAAGAGATTCGATTACTCTTGATCCCACCCGATCCAATGGATGGAAAGAACGTGGTGGTAGAGATCCGCGCTTGCGCGGGTGGCGAGGAGGCGGCGCTTTTTGCGGCAGACCTTTTTAGAATGTATGGCATGTATGCCGATAAAATGGGCTATAAAACCGAACGCATGTCCGAAAATCCCACAGAGCTTGGGGGCTACAGAGAAATTGACTTTTTGGTTTCCGGTCAAGGAGCCTATTCCCACTTTAAATTTGAATCGGGCGTTCACCGAGTGCAAAGAGTCCCCGAAACCGAGTCCCAGGGGCGCATTCAGACCTCTACCGTTTCGGTTGCCGTTCTTCCCGAGGCGGATGAAGTGGAGGTGCATATTGATCCATCCGATATCACCATTGAATCCTGCAAAAGCTCGGGTGCAGGCGGACAGCATATCAATAAAACCGAATCTGCCGTTCGTTTGACACACAAGCCAAGCGGCATTGTGATCGAATGTGATGAAGAGCGAAGCCAGTTTAAAAACAAGGATAAAGCACTCAAGCTCTTGCGTACAAGACTTTACGACATGAAAATGCGCGAGCAGCAGGAATCAATTGCAGGACAGAGAAGAGAGCAGGTGGGCACCGGTGATCGCAGTGAGCGGATCCGTACCTATAACTACCCGCAAGGAAGAATCACCGATCACCGCATCGGTTTAACGCTGTATACACTGACGGCACAGCTTGACGGCGATCTTGATCCGCTGATTCGTGCTCTTGCCTCAGAGGAAGCGGCAAGAAAATTGACGGAAGAGTAATGTGACCCTGTAGTTAAAATTCTTTTGTGAGAATATTGGGGAATACTATGCAACGAGATATACAAAGTGAAAAATACATCAAAATGACCACGGCGCCGGTACGGGGATTGGTGATCAGGCTGGCAATTCCCACCATGGTCAGCATGCTTGTGACCACCCTTTATAATTTGGCGGATACCTATTTTGTCGGTCAGCTTGGTGATGTAAATGCAACGGCGGCAGTAACTGCGGCTTATGCTTTGATGAATATTATACAGGCACTCGGCTTTTTATTCGGACAAGGCTCGGGCAACTATATTTCAAGAGCGCTTGGAAACAAAGAATATGATAAGTGCAAAAAGATGGCTTCCACCGGCTTCTTTTCTGCAGTGTTCGTTGGGCTTCTGGTGCTGGTCTTTGGCACCATGTTTTTGGAGCCTCTTGCAAAGCTTTCGGCATCCACCGAAAATGCGCAGGCACTTGAATATACCAAGGAATACATGCAGATCATTTTGTTGGGGGCGCCTGTGATGTGCGGTTCTATCGTGCTGAATAACCAACTTCGTTTTCAAGGAAATGCAACCTTTGCCATGGTGGGGTTGGCATCGGGGGCGGTGTTAAATATTTTGCTTGATGCACTGCTTGTGCCGAAAATGCAGGTGGCGGGAGCGGCGATCGCAACGGTGGCTTGCCAGGCTATGAGCTTTGTGGTATTGTTGATCTGTACGCGCTTCTTTTCAGATAACGTGCGCCTTTCGATTAAGCATGTATCCTTTAAGCTCTTTTATTACAAGGAGATCGTGCGCGGAGGACTTCCGTCCCTTTGCAGACAGGGCGTTGCATCGGTGATGAGCGTTTCGCTGATGCACTGCTGTTATATGGCGCAGAGTGAAGCGATCAGTGCGGAAGCCATCAAATCTGCTTTCGGCATCGTATCCAAGCTGATGATGCTCATTTCCTCCATGATGATCGGCTTTGGACAGGGCTTTCAGCCGGTATGCGGCTTTAACT
>JAFTMP010000010.1 GCA_017452335.1 Clostridia bacterium | reverse complement strand
CATCGGACAGGCGTCTCGCATTTCGGGTGTCAGCCCTGCCGATATTTCGGTATTGCTCATTTATCTTTCAAAAAACGGTACACCCCGAGAAGTGAGGGAGGACTCGTGAGTAATTTTGCATCTCTTTATGAAGAAGTTTTAATAACGGAAGGACTAAAGGAATATCTTCCCTATGCAGAACGCTTTGAGGAGCTGACCGCCCGTCTGCTTGCCTTTAATGCGCGCACCAATATCACCGCCATCACCGACGAGAAGGAGATCATCAAAAAGCACTATGCCGATTGTCTGCTGGTGGCAAAGCACTTTCCCGAAAACGCCGCACTGCTTGATGTGGGATGCGGCGGAGGCTTCCCTTCCCTGCCTCTTGCCATCGTGCGCCCCGACCTGCAGATCACCTCTCTTGACAGCACCGCCAAAAAGCTGGTGTTCGTTGGGCAGACGGCAAGCGAAATGGGTTTAAATTTAAAGACCCTTGCCGGCAGAGCCGAAGAGCTGGGGCGAAAAGAGGAATACCGAGAACGGTTTGACGCCGTCAGCGCCCGTGCCGTGGCGGCATTGCCCGTGCTTTGCGAATGGTGCTTTCCCTTCCTAAAAAAAGGCGGACTTTTCCTTGCCATGAAGGGCAGCGGCGGGCTTGAAGAGCTTTCAGCCGCAAAAAATGCCGTAAAGGTGCTGGGCGGAACGCTGAAGGAAGCAAAAAAAGATAGCATTGACGGCGTGGTGCGCTACAATCTTCTTTTTGAAAAGTGCGCTCCCACCCCTTCTCTTTACCCCCGTTCAAACGGTGCCATTCAAAAAAAGCCTCTTTGAAAAAGAGGCTTTTTCAATCTGACAAAAAACTGTTTGGGGCTTTGCCCCACCCACCACCAAGGGCACTGCCCTTGGAACCCGCCACCCCTTTTTGTAAAAAGGGGTGGATCCCAAAAACTTTGAATGCGGCAAACTATCGTTTGCCGTGAGGAGGATATTCGAACGCACCCGCAAAGCCTTAAAGCAAGCAAATGTGGTATTTTGCCACAAAGCAAAAGCGTCGGGAGCGCGTCAAATCCTCAAACACTTTGGAAGAATAGGCGGTTTTAGACCGATTTTTCTTTCCCAAAGGATTTATCGACACGCGCATTCAATAAACTCTACCCGAAAGGAGGCACTTTATGAAAAAGACCGATACCTTTGGCGTGTTCACCCAATCGCCCTTTCCCACAGCCCTGCTGTCAAGTGACGCGCATATCCTTTCAAGGAATGAAAAAGCGCTGACGATCTCCCGTAAATTTCGTTGCCGCAGTAACTTTGCGTGCTGTTTGCCCGAGGGGATGAGCAGATTTTTGGTGACTGTCAGAAAAGCGGACGCTCTCATGTGCTCTCCCTCAATCTGCCCCAAAAGGGAAGGGTCGATGCCCTGCTTATTCCCTCGGTGATGGAGGATACACCCTGTTTTGTGCTGATCCTGCTTTCCGATAAGCCAACCAAGCCCTCCAAAAAGGTGAGTGATCAGCCTGCAACCCGCGCGTTTTGCGCCCCGAACGCCTTTGACACCGAAGCGGGCGAGGATCTTTTTGCGCCTCTTTTGCGCCGCTGCTTCATCTTGGGTCTGGGCGCTCCTGTAACCGCGCCCGCGGTGAGCATTGAGCATGCCTGCAGCTTCCTCAATCGGTTTTCGGAAAATCTGCTCAAAGAAAAGGGGCTGTCCATGCGCGCAAAATGCACCACCGACTGTACAAAGCTCCCCCTTCCAAGCTTTACCCAATTCAGCGCCCTGCTGGCGGGAATTTGTTTATTTTGCCTGTTAGGCAGTGCCGACCAAAAGCTTAATGTGCTCTTTTATGTGGAGCATGAGTGTGCCGCCGTGCGCTTGACCTATCCCACAAAGGAGGACGTACTCTGCGCCGAGGAGTTTCCCCTCTGCCTCTTTGCCAAGAGCCTGCAGACCCTTGGCTGGTCGATCATCGAAGAAAGCTCTTGCAATGGCAAAGCGTTCTTTACGCTACGCGCTAACACCGCAATGCCTGCGGGAAGCATCAGAACCGAGGACGAACTTCTTGCCAAACGCCTGGAAGACTATCTGCTTGCACAGTTTTAATTTTTTCTCAAAAAATGAGGCGTTATCCTCTGCACAAAGTATCACGCCCCATCTTCGTTTATTTAGTTTTTCTTCTCTGCTCTTGGTCCGCCACGATAAGGAATCGGGGCAGAGGACTGTTCATCCTTCTTTTTAAAATACTGATAATAGCCGCAACGAAGCATGCCGTTATAGAGCTTGCGCACCTTGTCGGCTCTTCTGCCGTAAAGACGCTCAAAATTCTCGTTTGACGAAATAATATAGATCTGCCAGCTGTCCAGCGTTGCAAAATGGGCTCCCATTTGCTTATACAGCCGTGCGCACTCCTCGGGCGTGAGCAGTCTTTCGCCGTAAGGAGGATTGCACACAATGGTTCCTCTTCTGCCACCTGTGGTGATCTGCAGGGCGTTGCGCTCAAAGGCTTTGATATATTTGCCCATGCCTGCTTTGGCAATGTTGCTTCTCGTCAGCTCCACGCAAGCGGGGTCCACATCGGATGCGTAGGCTTCAAAAGCACAATCCTGCTTGATGTTCCCAATCGCCTCGCCCCGCGCCGCGCTCCAAGCGCTCTTGGGCACAAAGGGAAACTTTTCAGCCGCAAAGCTGCGGCGCAGTCCGGGGGCGGTATTGGACATGATCATCGCCGCCTCAATGGGAATGGTTCCGCTTCCGCACATGGGATCCCAAAAGAGCACATCCTCTCTGGGACGCGCCAGCTTGCACAGCGCGGCGGCAAGTGTCTCTCTAAGAGGAGCCTCGTTGCTGTTGGCACGGTACCCTCTTTTGTGTAAAGCCATGCCCGAGGTGTCGATCATGATGGTGGCAAGGTCGTTTAAAATAAAGAATTCCACACTGTAGCGGCATCCGTCGCCGTCAAACCAGCTTTTGCCGTATTTTGCCCCCAGCCTTGAAGCGATCGCCTTTTGCACCACTCTTTGCAGGGCGGGAATGGAAGTAAGCTTGCTCTTCACCGAATGACCGGTGACCACAAAGGTATCATCCGCTCCGATGTATGCCTCAAAGGGCATCGCCTTCACTCCTTCAAACAAGGTATCAAAGGGGGTGGTGGTATCGGTGTGCACCTGTCCCAATTTAATATAGATCCGCTCCGCAAAGCGGGAATTGATGTTCACACGGCAAATATCCTCAACCTTGCCCTCAAAGCTCACTCTGCCGTCAATGGTCTCTGTGCGCCGCACGCCCAGGGCGTCCAGCTCTTCTCCCAACAGCTTTTCCAAACCAAACAAACATGTTGCAACAAACTCCATACCGTCTCTCCCACAAAAAATCCTGTTTTCATCATCTAAAGAAAAAGAAGCCCTCTTTGCCAAAAGGCAAATCGGCTTCTTTCATTATACCCGATTTTTCAAACTTGTCAAGATGCTTTATTCCATGCCCTTTGCGCCATCGGGAACGGATTCAAAGGGGTGTACAAATCCCGTAGGATCGCCCGATGCAATGTCCCCCGCAATGACCTTGTTGCGGTAAATAAACACCGTTGCCAAGACCTGTTCCTCCCCATTTGGATGATTGGTCACCAAAAAGACCGCCTTGCGCACCCGCTTGCCGCCGTAAGGAGTCAGATCCAGTCCTTGGCTTTTTTGCAGTTCATTGTAGCCCGCAAAAACCCCCTGCACGTTTTGGGGTAAAGTCACCTCCTCGTCCGATAGCGGTTTGCCTGCAACCGTCCAGCCAAACTGCGCCAAAAAGGATGCCATATCCTCATGATCCTCTATCCCGTCATAGCGGATATGGTCTATACTTCCCGCGTCCAGCGCCTGCCCATCGGGCAAAATAAACACCAGCCCCGTCACCAACAGCACGCCTAAGATCAGCGTGCAACAAAATTTCAGCGTGGATGCCCGCACCGTTACAAAAAACATCATCTACCTCCCACAGCATTGGATCATGGTTCATTATATAGAAGAAAATAGCATGATTAGAACAAAATTATCAAAAAACTATTGCTGTTTTTTCAAAAGCGTGCTATAATAAAGGTTGGAAGTGCCATCTTCCCATTACAAAACACAAACGAAAGGGATCAGCGCCCATGAAATTTCTTTGGCCGGATTGGTATTTTGACAGTTTTTCTCATATACCCGAGGGTTTTTTTAAGAAAAACGGCATCAAAACCTTGATCTGCGATATTGACAACACTTTGGTTACCTACGATGATCCCATTCCCACCCCAAAAGCGCTCTCCTTTTTTAAACGCCTGGAGCAAGAAAACGTGTCGTTGCTGTTGGTCTCCAATAACAACGCCCAGCGGGTCAATACCTTTATTGAAGGCACCTCCTTCCCTGCAATTTCCAAGGCTTCCAAGCCCTTGAAGGGAAAGATCGTAAAAAAGATGGAGGAGCTTTGCCTGCAAAAGGCGCACTGCGCGGTGATGGGCGATCAGCTCTTGACCGATGCACTGGCGGCAAAAAATCTAAAGGTGCCCGTGATTTTATTAAATCCCATCAAAAGCGACAAGGGAAAGCCCTTTTTCAAGCTGAAAAGAGCCATTGAGCGGGTCATTTTAATGGGATATTTGAAAAAGCATCCTCTCAATGACGAGAAAGGACGGGGACGCAGGTGAGCGCACTCTTCGGTCCTGCAGGCAACAGCGATTCCTTTTACGCTTTAGGCTATAAGCACAGCTACCAATCTCCCGAATATATTGCCAAAATGGGGCTGGATGCCTATGAATATTCCGCAGGAAACGGAATCATGGGCGGGGAAAAGGTCTTTCGCGCTATTGGGGAAGAAGCCAAAAAGCATGGGATCGCCCTTTCCTTTCACACCCCCTATTATATCTCCCTTTCGGGCGTTGACCCCGAAAAAAGGTTAAAAAGCCTTGAATACATCTCCAAAAGCCTTTGGGCGGCAGAGCTGATGGGCGCGGATCTCATTGTGATCCACGCAGGCTCAGCGGCAAAGATCTCCAGAGAAGAAGCACTGTATCTGGCAAGCGATACCCTTTCTAAAACTCTTGAAGCACACCCCGATACCTCCGTGCGCTTTGGCGTGGAGACCATGGGAAAGGTCAATCAGCTGGGGACGCTTGAAGAGGTGCTGACTCTTTGCAAAATGGATGCTCGGCTATGGCCCGTTGTGGATTTCGGGCATGTGAACGCACGCGCCTGCGGCGGTGTTTTTAAAAGTGCCGACGATTACCGTCGGGTATTTGACAAAACGGCAACGGTTCTCGGCACGGAGCGCGCCATGCACATGCACTGTCATTTTTCAAAGATCGAGTATACATCGGCAGGGGAAAAACGGCATTTGACCTTTGAAGACACCACCTACGGCCCCGATTTTGAGCCGCTGATGGAGTGTCTTGTAAAGGAAAATCTCTGCCCCCGCATCATCTGCGAATCAAACGGTACGATGGCAGAGGACGCACTGCAAATGAAAAACTGTTATCTTTCAAAGAAAACCACATAGAAAGGATCCACAAACTATGAGAGTTCTTGTGATCAACGGACCGAACTTAAATTTGCTGGGCGAGCGTAATCCTGCCCACTATGGCACGATGTCCCTTTCTGCCATCGAGCACCGCATGGAAGAGCGGGCGCTGGAATACGGCTGGAAAATGGAATTTCATCAAACCAACCACGAGGGGGAGATCATTGACCTTCTGCACGGTGCGCGCATCGACTGCGATGCCGTGATCTTAAACGCAGGGGCATACACCCACTATTCCTACGCCATCCGCGATGCCATTGAAGCCATCCGCATCCCGGTCATTGAAGTGCATCTTTCCAACATTCACGCAAGAGACGAATTTCGACACACCTCGGTCATTGCACCCGTGTGCCGCGGCTCCATCATCGGCTTTGGCGCCGCATCCTATATTCTCGCCATGGAAGCATTGGTGGAGATCAACGATTAACAAAACTTTTTAATTCCATACATAAAAACTGTTCTACTACAGAAAAAGGAGAAAAAACTTATGAACAGACATCTTGAAAAAGCAAAGAAGCTTCTTCCCGAAGGCGTGGACGGTGTCCTTGTCACCAACAATCAAAACCAGCTGTGGCTGACCGGATTTCTGTTTCACGACGGCTACGTGCTCTTGACCAGAAACGAATGCTATCTGCTCACCGACTCCCGTTACATCGAAGCGGCACAAAAGGGCGCCAAGGATGTGACCGTGATGCAGATGAGCGGACCGAGAAAGCAGATGTTTTTAGATCTTTGCGAGAAAAACGGCGTGAAGACCCTGGCTTTTGAGGACAATTGGACCACCGTTTCCGCTTATGAAAACTTAAAGAAGACCTTTGAAGGTATTGAGCTGGTTCCCGCAGGCAAGCTGCTGGAGGAGTTAAGAGAATATAAGGACGAAGAGGAAATTGACAACATCGTTGCGGCACAGCGCATTGCAGAGCAGGCGTTTGAGCATATTTTGGGCTTCATCACCCCCGATAAGACCGAGGTTGAGGTCGCGCTGGAGCTTGAATTCTTCAT
>JAFTMP010000009.1 GCA_017452335.1 Clostridia bacterium | reverse complement strand
TGATAGGTCGGAGGTGTAAGTACAGTAATGTATTCAGCTGACCGATACTAATTGGCCGAGGGCTTGAACATCATTGTTCATAGCTGCGTTTGAGTTTCGTTTCATCCACCTTCTGTTCGGTTTTTAATGAGCATTTTTCATTACGAAAGTCTTCCCAACAGGGAGGGCTTTTTTGTTTTTGTATTACATATATGAATAGGATTTCATGCAATACGTTATGGAATTGGTATTTAATACTCTTTTGTACGATTTTGCTCTATGCACCCTCTACTTTTTGTGATATACTATATGCAGAAAGAACAAACGTTCTAAAACAAAGAAAGGGTGTTGTGCATGAAAAATGAATACAAGACGAAAACAAAGATCCCCAGCCGCGGTGTTACAAGGGCATGCGCAGGACTGCTGGAGTCGGTGAGGACTTATCCGTATACAGCGTATATGGAGCTTGCCGCGTCGGTGGTAGGCAAGGAATGGGATGAGGAGGAACGGCAAAAGCTGACTGAGGCGATCAAATTGAATTTGATCAACCAAAAGGAGTATCCATTTGAGATGCTGCAGAGAAAATATCAGCTTCCCTGTTCCAGAAAGGTGTTCCGAAGAGAAGCACGTCTGTATGTGAATGTGCTCTCGGGTCTTTGCGGTTTTGAATGAAAAGAGGACGGTATGTTTACGATATACCGTCCTTTTATACTGTTTATTCTGTCCGTTCCATAACACGAATGACCATGATGCTACGGTCGTCGGGGCGTAGGTCTTCTTTTTGAGCGTAGGACAGCAGATCCTCTGCCAGCTCCTGTGGCTTTTCACGCAGTTTTCCCGTGAGCAGTGCAGAAAGCCAGGGGGCGCTTTCCAAGTCAGATGCGACACCGTCGCTTGCCATAATGACATAGTCACCCGGTTTTAATTTCAGCGATATTTTCTCGCAGTTGATCTCTCTTGTTGCACCAATGGGCATACTGAGGGAGGAAATTTTAAAGGTGTTTTGTCCACGTAGGATCAAGGAGGGACAGGCGCCGCTTTTAATAAAGGTGCAGGAGCCATCATAAAGATCCAGGCGAAGAAGATCTACTGTAGTGGAGCATTCGCTTTTTTGACCTAAGAGAAAATCGTTGACCGTTTGCAATACCGTTTCAAGAGATCCGTTACAAGAAGAGAGCTGTTCGATAAAATGACAGGCAATGCGGGACACCAAAGCGGCATCTCTTCCGCTTCCCATGCCGTCGCATAACAAAAAATATAAATAATTATCGCGTCTGAAGGAATAGACGGTATCTCCACAGTACTCTTCTCCCTGCTTTTTCTGCGAAAGTGCACCAAGTTCTCCGTCAAAGGCGATCACACGGCGAAAGAGCAGGCTTTGCTCCTCTTGCGTGCAGATCAGCTCGGGCAGAGAAAGGCGCATGCCGCATTCTTTTTCAAATGCTGAGCGCAGTCCCTTGGCACTGCCACGAATGTCGGATAACCGTACTCCTTTTGCCTTTAAATGCAGGGTGCGCTGACCGACGACGGACAGCTCCTCATATCCGATATGCATGACGTTCAGCGCTTTTGCAAAACGCTCCTTAATTTCTTCATTTTGCTCTTCCTCTTTTTTTGAAAGCGCTTCTCTGTCTCGAAGCAACGAGGCGATCCCGCGGTAACATAGCGCGTAGCTGTCTGCACGATCTTCATCAAGGAGGCTTTTTAAATGTGCGGCATAATCGTTGTTTACGCTGTCGCAAAGCAACTTGTAGCGTGTACAGCCCGACGAGATCGTTTTGGGCGGTTTTTCAAGGGAGAGTTTTCCTGTTTCAAAAAGTGTTTCGGAAAGAGAAGAAAGGGCTTCTTTTTTTGAAAAGCAGTTGCCGCCACAGCTTCTACAGTGATCCTCCACGTTACTTTGACAAATCCGATATGCCTGCTCGCTTGTGGGCATGCGGAGATTTTGGGAAAGTGCGGTGAGCTTTTCCGAAAGGGTTTCAAGGCTCTGTCTAAACAGGTTTTCGTCGGTACGGGCATGCTCTTCAATGTTTGTTGAAAAGAGCGTGTTTTGCGCTTCTTCTTTTTTTTCAAGGTAGGCGTTCAGCGGCGTGTAGAGCAGTAAGCCGCTGACGAGATCGGGCAGGGTGTATAGAAATGCAGTGCTTCCCATAGCGTAAAATGCCCAGCCAAAGCCCGATAAAATGCCCAGCCAGGGGGCGGTTTTTTTGCTGATCTTTCCCAGTGTAGCAGATACTAAGCCGCACAGTGCAAGAACAGGCGCGTAGTCTCTGCCGCAGGCAAGCCCCAATGCCATACCGGCAATGGCAGAAAAAACAGGATTTTCTTTTTTTGAAAAAAGGAGCACGAAGAGGGTTGCAACCATGAGGTCTGCCGAAAAACCGAAAAGCCGGAAGGTTCCTGCCGCAAATACCACGCAAAAACCAAGAGTGATCAACGCTGTTTTATAAAAGAATTTCCCAAGATCGGAAGAAACGAAGAGCCCGCTGAGCAAGAAGGTCAGCGCCCCCGAACTGAGTAAATAAAACAGCAGTGCGAATAGTGCGTGCAGCGTGAATTGTTCGGCGATACATCCGTAAAGCCCCAAAATCAGCGCTCCTACAAGGGCGATCAGCACCCGCGTTCCCAGAGACTCCCGCAGTTTTGTTAAAGATTTTTCTGCTTTGAGGGAAAGGGTGAAGCGAAATACAAAAACGCAGGTGTATACCGCCAAAAACACGGGAAACGCCTCTCCTTGATCCAGTGCGCCCAAAAAGCATCCCATCCATAAGAAGATCAAATCGTTTTGAGCGGCGCATAGCAGAGAAAGCCCCATGGGCACGCATCCGAACAGCATGGGGGTGTGCGCGAGTAAAAAGGCAGTGCCAACGGCAAGCAGAGCGCTCAGGGCGGTAACTGCATATTTTTTTTGCAGCTGTTCGTTTTCCATAAATTTTTCAAAAGTTTTCTTATATCGTTCCCATTGCCCGGAAAACCGTTTGGCAAAATGATCCGATTTGTTTTTTTGGTCCATAATCATCGTTGCTTTCCTTTGTGAAAGCCTTCCTTCCTTTGGAAAATTGTTCCCATAAAAGAAGTATACACGCTGCCTTTTACATAATCTGTCGAATTTGGTAGTGAAAAAGAAAAACTCTTTCGATTGCTCGAAAGAGTTTTTTGATTGCGGTTCAATTGATGGTTTTTTGGTTGATGGCAAAAAGCTTTTGTATGCGCTTTGCCGCGTAGCGATGCGCCTCTTGTTCAAGTGTGGGGTCGCTGTCATAAACGCTCCTTGCCGCCATGGCGGCAAGGGAAGGCAGTGTGGGATCGGTGCAGGCAGAGGCGGCACGGAAGGAAAATTCACCGCTTTGCCGCGTGCTCTCGCCGGGCTTGGGGAAGAAGTCGCCGGGGCCGCGTTGCTTTAAGTCTTCTGCGGCAATATCGTAGCCGCTGTGATTTTTGCAAAGCGTCTGCAACCGCGCCCCTGCGGTGCTGTCACTTTTTACATCGGAAACCAAAATGCAATAGGATTTTGCTTTTCCTCTGCCCACCCGTCCTCTTAGCTGGTGAAGCTGGGAAAGTCCGAAGCGCTCGGCATTTTCCACGATCATCAAGGTGGCATTGGGCACGTTTACCCCTACCTCGATCACCGTGGTGGATACCAGCACCTGCAGTTCTCCCGAGGCAAAGGCGTTCATTACGGCATCCTTTTCCTTGCTCTTCATTTTTCCATGTAAAAAACCTACCTTGAGGGAAGGAAGCATTTTTTGAAGCTCCGCTGAAAAATCCACAGCCGCTTTTAGGGGCGGCAGATCGCTTTGCCTTTCCGGGCGGTAGTCAAAGGGGATGGTTTTTCCGTTTTCGGGGTCTTCCTGTTCCACTGCAGGGCAGACCACGTACACCTGGTGTCCATCCTTTGCCTGCTTTTCAATAAAGCCGTTAAGGCGATGGCGGTAGCTTTCATCCACATGGAAGGTAGAGACCTTTTGTCTGCCGGGGGGAAGCTCGTCAATATAGGAAATATCTAAGTTGCTGTATAGGATGAGCGCCAGAGTGCGGGGGATGGGGGTGGCGGTCATGACCAGAGTGTGAAGCTGTGTACCCTTGGCGCCCAGCATAGCGCGCTGGTTTACGCCAAAGCGATGCTGTTCATCGCTGATGACCAGACCC
>JAFTMP010000099.1 GCA_017452335.1 Clostridia bacterium | reverse complement strand
TTGCTCGTACCGAAGGATTGATGATAACGCACAACCGTACGCCTTGCCCACTCCACGGGATTCTCGGTTTTCATTTCGTAACACGAAACAAATTCTTCGCGTGAAAAAGGGCTGAGGTTCAGCGCCGTTGCAAGCTCCATCGGTCGTTCACGGCACACACGAAAGAGATTTACAATATTCCCGTCAACGTCGTTGACTGTTTCGATGTACGCGGGAGTCTTGTTAAAAAACACCGCCCCCGAACCAAAGAACGGTTCAAGATATACCTTGTGTTCCGGGAAGTGATCAATGATCCAGTCTACAATTTTCCATTTGCTTCCCGGGTACTTAAGAAGCGTTTTCATGTTCCTGCTCCAACACGGTGTCAAGAATTTCAATCGCCACAGTGAGGGCTTCGGATACCTTTTCAGACTCAGCCGTGATCGAAACACCCTCAAGAATACCCTGCACGCGAATGAGCAATTCTCTGCTTTCGTCAGTCATGCTCTTCCTTCCTCCACCAAATCCTCTTTCGCCAAAGCTGGCAGTACACTTCCTTCACCACGCCGTAAATTTCCCCGGCGTCAAAAGAAAAGTCCCTGCTTTTATCAAGATACGCCGTGCCCACCGTCACCGTACCGTCCTTGGAAATCGCCTGCACCTGCTTGATGCATCCCGGCGTCGCACCCGAGAGTCTTCCGCAATGTACAATATCTCCCACCCGCAGATCAGTCCCTTTGTCTATCACCGCATATCCTCCGTGCGGTATATGAAGCCCCGCTCCCTCAAGGCAGTCTCCGCAAATTACCTCCAGGGAAAAGCGTTTCGCAGGATCGTCTCTTCTCACGATTGGCGTCATGCGTCCGCTCCTTCCTGCTCATCGCTCAAGTCGGTATACTCCGCCTCAAACACGGGTTCACTGGGTACCTCATACATATCGGAGGAGATCTCGGTCTTCACCGTTTCGTCCTGCGCGATCTCTCTTGCAAAATCAGACTTCAAGGGCGCGTATTTCAGCACACGCTTCAGCACCGTCTTTTTTGCCATTTCGTCAAAGTTGGTCTGCCAAGGACCGGAAGAATAGCTCTTAGAATACTTTTTTGCATGGGCGGTCACGTCCTCCGCGCTCATTACCTCAAATCCGTACCCGCCGTCCTTGGTCTTGAACATAGCGTAATAGCAGATCGCCTTACCACGGTTAGTCTTTGCGGGAACGTGCTTTAACTTCGGATCAAGACCAAGCTCGTATGTAAACTCGTCGTTCTCATAAACAACGTGCGCCTGAATGAGGCTCACCTCCCCCGAACGGTAGGCAAGGTCGATCAGTCCCTTGTATCCAAGCTGGAACTGACATTCCATTACGCCCTTGTTTCTGAAAGGAATAAGATAGGCTTGTCCGAGAGCGGTGTTCGGCTCCACGCCAAGCTGCGCCGCCGTCATCATAGCACCGAGGAAGGATTGAGGGGTGCAAGATCCAAGCTTGGGGTTCACCGAAAGAGCAGTCAACACCATACGGGTGAAGCGCTCGGGAGTAAGCACCGAAGGAAGCGCCTTTGCAATCTGTCCCTCCATAGATTTGATAAAGCTCTGCATTGTCCTTTTGCCGTCAGTTTTCTGTACGCTCTGCTGCTGTGCACTCTGAATAATTCCGTTGTTCATTTTTACTCTCCTTTTCTTTAATCACAAAATGGCTCTTTAACGTAATATCTGTATCTGCCTTCGTCTATCTTTTGAAAAGTGTAATAACCGTGGAAATAGCTTGCTGCATTGTTCCTGTCCCAATCCTTGTACTCCTGTCTGTTCGGATGGAGAATATTGGTGCAGAACTTTTTCACAATATTCTCACGGAGCTCCGACATAATTTCATATTCATACTCGGAATCTGCATATTTTCGCGGCTGTCCTTCCCGAATAACGTCAACGCTAAATACGTATTCCTCATGCCTTTTGATGTTTACCATAGTTATTTTCCTTTCTTTTCCGTAACCTTAAAAGGTCTTTGTGTTGATACTTTGAAATACTTGTCCGCAATGGCACCGTTTTCAAGCTCATAAAGCTCTCTATCAAAAGTACTGCGGCTCTGCGTCTTAAAGGAAACGCTGATATTGCCAAAGCTTCCCTTCTCCGCATCCGCCATAAATTCGGTGATGTATGCCTGCTGCAGGTTCAGCTCCTCTTCAAGCTCCTTCATACGCTTTTTCAGCTGAAGGTATGTAGAAAGATGGGTGGAAACGGCAGTCAGGTCTGCAGTATGACCGGGGGCACTCTCGGCAAAGATGGTCTTTAACGCCTCCTTGGTGGCATCACTTCCATCAAAGCCGGGTGCTTCCTTTTTCAGCACGTTATCGTTCCAAAAGCTTCTGCAGGCATTGTCAAGAGCGGTTAGCTCACTCTCGTCCCGCTCGATCTCAAAGATCAGAAATTCTCTGCCAAGCACCAACACCGCTAAATACGCCTTGTCAAATCCACAGACAAGCATATAGGCACAGCATTGCGCGTAAAATCGAGCAGGGTACTCTCCGTTTTTATACTGCTGTAAACTCAAAGCGGAAACGGTCTTGCATTCAAGCACGGCGTTCTCGCCAACCACCACGCGGTCAACGTTTGCGTGAAGGTACGGCATATCGGGATTACGAATGATGGCGTTTTCCTTGCGCACCTTCTTCCCGGTTTTCTCCGCAAAGCGTTTTGCAACATACTCTTCAAGATCCTTGCCAATCCGCATAGCCTCTGTCTCTTCCTTTTCAGGTAAAAGTCCCAATTTCTCAGCGTAAAGCGAATAGGGACTGCAGTATTCATTCAGACCAAGAAGCGCCGCCACATCAGAACCACCAAGGCTCTTTTTTCTCTCGGCAAGCCAATCCTCTCGACTCATGCCAAGCGTTGAAATCTTAATTAAATTCTTATACATCTTGTGCTCCTTCAAGTTTCTTTTTCCACCGCCTCTTCCTGCGGTTGGTTGCTTGTTCTTTTGCCGTTGCCCATCGACAGTTTTCGGGGCAATAGTTTCCGTTTACATCAATACGGTCAACGGAAAGCCCCTCTTGATAGCCGTTTTTCATTGCCCAATCACGAAAAGCAACGTAACTATGTAGCCACTCGTCACACATCCGAATACCGCGCCCGCCGTAGTGAACGTAGGTTTTTGCCCTCGGGTTATAGCAACGAGTGTGCATTCCACTCCAAATGCCGTAAAGCCGCGTTTTGTTCTCTCCGTGAGATTCCCCGTGGGTTTTTAACTGCGTTTCGACTCTATGCAGTTCACACTCACGCCGATAACACCCGCAAGACTGCGTGTAGCCTCTGCGCAGGTTGCTCCCGTAAACCACGGTTAATTTTCCTCAGTCGCACCGGCAAAGCCATCGCGTAAGTCCGTTTTTTGATGATGCTCTTTCCACAACGACAAGCCTGCCGAACCTACGCCGGGTCAGATCAATTAAAACACTCATTGCGTTTACCCTCCCATAGCCAGCCAAATGGCGAAGTAACCGCCCACAAGCGTTCCAAGGAGTACCACAACCCCTGCCGCAAATTCAGCAACATCCAGTAAAAACTCCTTCATTCCTCGCACTCCCTTTCGTACCTTTTTCCCGAAAGACCGTAGTAGTCAAGATAGTCCTGCGTGTGCAGCTTCCCTTGAATACCCAGCCGATCAGACTTAAACTTGATCTCACGAATGATCTTCGCCGCCATGTGGTAATTCAAACCAAGCAACTCCATCATGTCCTCGATCGACAGAGCGTCCTTTGAAAGGATCTCGTGCCGCTTTTCGTAGGTCATCATCTTATCAAACCTCCTTGTTTTTGTTTGCGACCTCTTTCCAAAATTCTTCCACGTTAAATGCAACCATTTCGCTCTGTGTAGAGCCTTTGAGATTCTTGTAATACTTCACCACCCGCTCCTTAAACGCAAGCACAGCAGAGCGCTCCCGCTCCTTTACATCGCGCAAGGGGCACAATTGATGAAGCGCCTCAAAGGTTTCCGTGCCGTCGTTTTCCTCTGCATCAAGCAAGATGCACCGATCCTCGTCGTCAAGAAATCGACACTCCCGACACCGTTCGGGCATCTGCTCCTTTTTAATGTAAACTGTCATAGCTCGTATCCTCTTCAGAGCCACAACGCTCCACCTCAGCATACAGCCGGTCAAGCATTTCCGCCGTGATCCCCGATTCTCTGAGCATCTTTCCTCGCTTCTCAAGGTCTCTAAGTCCGTAGAGATATTGGCGTCGTCTATATTTCAGTCGTTGCGCCTTTCTTGCAAGTGCCACATCGGGCGAGGCGTTCAACCGTGCGATCTCCGCCTCTACCTGCTCATCCGTTAATCCGTAGGTTTTCTTTTCCATAATTTCTCCTTGAATTGTTGTTTTTTGTAAAAAACTGTGATACAATTCCTCCCGAAGGGAGGTGTAAGCGTGAGCGCCCTTCAAATAAGAGTCTTTTGCCCCATACGCAAGAAATAGCAAACCGTGTATTGCTACCGCTACCCAAACGGCAAATACTATTCAAACGGTTGTGATGAAGCCAATCGCTCTCTTTCTTGTGTGGAGTGTCACGACAAGTGTTCAAAACTTGCCGAACAAGAGTCAGTTGCTTTGCAGAGCAACGATCTCTTCACTCATCAGCCGTAAAGACTCTTCAAGCACCCCAAGGTACCAATCGTTCAGTGCGGATGCCTTGGGGCATTCTTTGTGGTTTTCCTCTGCATTTTTGCAAAGTTCCCACTCACCCGTATTGCCGTTGCATTGCTGACACGGCTGACTTCCCACAAGCATCATCCTCTTGTGATAGGAAATAAGTCCTCGCAGGATGGGTATATACCCTTCCAACCGTTCAAGTCGTTCTTTCTTTTCCATCACTTTTCCTCCTTCACAAGAAGCTCGTCCACCGTGCAACCCATCATCTCGGCAAGCTGCACGGTCATAGCAAGGGAGGGCTGTTTCAGACCCGTCAAAATGTGCCTCACGGCACCCTCGCTCACATAAAGCCGCCTTGCCAGCTCTGAAGCGCACAGCTCTTGCTTCTTCATAAAGTCCGATAGCTTTTTTCTGTCAAACATTCCTCTTTTTTCTTCTCCTCTCTGTTTGTGTTCGTACCTCGGTATTGACTAAAAAATCTTTTTGTGATATAATACTTTCCGGAAAGCAAGACATTTTTTGAAAGGGGTGTTTGCAATGTCCATGCCTTTGAGCGGAAAGCATCTTCGCCTTTTGCGGAAAATCGGTAAAGAAAAGGTCATTCGCACAAGCAAATACGAGATAAAAGACATCGAGTCTCTTATATAAAAACCTTCAAAAGCAAACCAATAACGGCAATCACAACAGCCGCACCCGAAACCCAAAGCGGAAAATCAGGATATCTTGCATAAAACGGCATCCCGTCCCCGTACTTTTTCAATTCCCGGTGAATCGCTCTTGCTTCTTTTGCCGTACGCACCTTGCGAAGCTTTTCGTAAAGCTCAGGCGGCATCGGTGGGTATTTCTTCATTGCTTTTTCCCTCCTTTCAACCGATGTTTTATACCAAGGTACGGATATATAATACCACTCATTTTGAGTGATGTCAATGGTAAAATTAGCATTTTGAGTATTTCGTACAACGTCACAATTTGCAATCACTCAAAACGAGTGTTTTTGTACAAAATCACAAGGAGGAGCATCATGGAACAAAGTAAAGAAATTCAAATCATCCTTAAACTGCTTAACGAACAGGGAAAAAAGCAAAAGGATCTGACTGACTATCTCGGAATAACCCAAAACGCTTTTACTGATTGGAAGTCTGGGCGCATCAAATCCTACACCAAGCATCTTCCTAAAATCGCAGAATTCTTTGGTGTCTCAGTTGATTATCTTCTCGGCAAAGAAGAAAAGCACTCCGACTCCGAAGTGCTTTCTGATAAAAACGTAATCAGAATTATAGGCAGAGACGGCAGACGCCTTGAAAAAAGGCTGACCGATGAACAGATGCAAGCCCTGCAATTGCTCATCGACCAGCTCCCCGATGCACCCGACGATCTTTAATTAAAATCGGTGCTCTCTGATAAAGGGCAGGAATTGCTCATACACCGCCCGTTCAAGCGGTGAGGATAAAAACCTTCCTATCTCCCGCAGTTCTTCCATCCGTGCAGCGCGAAATACCGCCGCTTGGTAGCTGATATCGCAAAGCTGCATGATCCGCTCGGGCTCATACGCCCCGCACCCCCACAGCACACAGGCGGGTGCAAGAAGGCGAGATGCAAAGATGTTCGCCCCCTGCTCCCACGGCTCCTCAATCATTCCCTGCCCCGGCAGGACCGGCTCTCTGTTCACAAGCGGCGCATACTTGCCCACGTGCCCAAGAAGCACGTGCCCCAGTTCGTGGGCAGCGGTAAACCGTTTGCGTCCTCTGCTCGCAGTGGAACGGTTGATAAAGATCACCGGTTGCCCGTCAACCATCTGTGTGTACCCGTCCTCTCCCGCTCCTTCATAGAGCTTCACGGCAATATCCATCTGCCGGCAAAGAGGGACCACGCCCACAGGCAATGCCCGCACCCCTTCACGAAGTAGGATCTTCCATACAAGATCCCTTGATTTTTGATAATCCTTGTAATTCAAAAATGATCACCTCCGACAAAATTCTACATTACCGGAGGCAAAAAGTATACAAGAAAGTTTTGCCAATTCCTTCGCGCGCACGCGCACACACGCGCATCCAAAAACAAAGAGCAAACGAAATGTTCCACCCTTACAAACAGCTGAAAGAGAGGCTTTTTTA